>NZ_VPBO01000028.1:0-43012 GCF_013418655.1 Acinetobacter sp. YH12128
AGCAAGTAACTTGGACCAGTGTTGATCATTTAGCATTGTTCGAGGCATAGCGAGTGTAAAATTGGGTTTGGCGATTTAATTTTACTATCTCGCTATTTTTTTAATCAACAAATGTCAACAGACCCTATAACCATGAAACAGGTTTGCTAAATTTTGGCGAAGACTACCAGCCACTCAAAGCAGATGTTGCGCCTATCACCCATGAGATGCGCGAAAACAATACCAAGATTGCTTTTTTTGAAGATAAGAACCCAACGTGGGTCGATGGAACTGAACTTCCATGCATTGGTGAATTACGTTGGAGCGATTTATACCGTTATGTAAATCGATTCTTAACCAAGACCACCAGTGTGAGTAAACATGACAGCAAGTTACGTTATAAGTCACGTACATTGCATATTGCGACAGGTTCAGACTCGAAGGTGGCCTAATGGGATTGCTTCTCACCACAGCACATCAAGTCTTGAATATTGCCTGCCGTAAAGCATTTCAACGCTATACACAGCAGGCACATCAGTTGGAAAATGTGCAACGTAAAAAATTAAGTCATTTTTTAAAGCAGCACATTTCGCAAAATTTAAGTTATGAGCAATTTGCCAAAAAATATCCGCTTTCGCGTTATAGCAATTGGAAAAGCCAAATTGAACAATCCAGACAAAGTGGCAAAAATTGTTTAGGGCCTGAAAAAATTGTCCGATTTCAACCGACCAGTGGGTCGAGTGAAGCAATTAAATTCATTCCTTATACTCAGGCTTTTTTAGATGAGCTAGATGAAGCTATTGGGTTATGGCTCACCAATCTATACCGAACTCATCCACAACTGAAAAACTCAACGCATTATTGGTCGGTTTCATGGTTGCCTGAAAGCCAGCGAAAGCTTTTAGAAAATAGTAATTTGAATGATGATAGTGCGCTGCTTAATCTGTCGAAGCGAGTGCTGAGTAAAATTACCCAGTCGGTACCGACTGAAATTGCGATGGCGAATTCAGCCGAAGATGCCATGTTTGCAACCGCAGTGTATCTCGTTGCAGATAAGCATTTAGGCATGATTTCGGTATGGAGTCCTACATTTGCTTTGCAATTGTTGGATATCATTCAAGAACATCAAGCTGAAATTGTGCAGGTCTTGAAAACTGGACAATGGCAACGTGAGGGTTTGAGTTTTCTGCAAGTTCCTAAATCTTGTCAACAATGCTATCGCTTACAAGACTTGGATTTGACCCAAGCAACGGCGTGGAAAAAACTGTGGCCTAAACTCAGTCTGGTTTCGAGTTGGGATACTGCGAACGCAGAGCAGTGGGCAGTACAACTCCAGCAACGAATTGCAGGTGTGGCATTTGAAGGTAAAGGTTTATGGGCAACTGAAGGCGTAGTGACGATTCCATTTGCAGAGCGTTTTACCTTAAGTTATCAGTCACATTTTTATGAATTTATTTTGCAAGACAGCCAAAAAGTGGTGCCATCTTGGCAACTGAAAATAGGCGATATCGTTAGTCCTGTGATTACTACAGGTTCAGGATTAATTCGTTATGTGATTGATGATGAATTAGAAGTCACCGACTTTTATCAGCAAGTGCCATGTTTTAAATTTTTAGGTCGAAAAATGACGGTTGATTTGGTCGGAGAAAAGCTCGACCACAATGCAGCAGTTAAAGTCCTTGCAGAGTTTAAACAAGCGGATTATTTGCCGATTAGTATCTTGGGTATTGAACAATGTTCGGTTAAAAAACCACACTATATTTTACTCAGTGAAGGCAATGTAGATAAACAACCATCCGCTCAAGCACTAGACCGTTTGCTTAAACATAATTTTCATTATGAATTGGCACGCGATCTAGGGCAGTTGGATGAACCTGAAGTGGTACATGTACAAGATGCTTGGGACTACTACAAAACACTAGCCATGAACAATGGCATGATTGAAGGGAATATTAAGCCTGAGCCGCTTAAGAAAATGAAAACAAAAATAATTGAGTATTGAGATGGATATCGATGTGTTAGATGCACCGTTCGACGAAACGGCGTTATATCATTCAAAGAATGAGACTAAGTTTGCGGTTCGAAATGCGACTGTCGAAGATGATGAGCAACTAATGAAAATTAGTGCAGAGACTATGCCAAGCAATGGCATCACATTATCTTATGCGCGTCACCCCAGTTATTTTGATGCCAGCCACGCACAGTATAATCGTCCAGATTTAAAAGTGGTTGTCCCTGTGGAAGATCCATCTATCGTGATTGCGATGATGAATTTGGGATGGCGTTATTGTTATATCAATGGTCAGCCTGACCTGATGCGTTATGTCGCCGATTTAAGAATGAATCCAGCGTATCGTGGTGCTAAAGTCATGCGCTTATTGATGGACTATCTCCATGATGAAATACCACAAGACACGATTTTTGAAAGTGTGGTTTTAAACGACAATATTGTCGCTGCCAGTATTTTACATCATGAAAGATCTGGATTTCCGCTGCCATATTTTTATGATGAAATTCGAACCTTTACCGTTTCACAGGCAGTGAAACCAAAAACTTTCAATCAATATCAATTTAAAACGCTGACTGCTGAACGTGTAGATGAAGCAAATGATTTCATTTTAAAAATGAAAGACCATTATAATTTTTTACCTAGCTATGATTTTAATGCGTTGGTTGATGGTCAAAATCCATTTTGGGCAGGCTTAAATCTGGACGATTTTTATTTGATTTATGATCAGCACAATCAGTTGGTTGGACTCTATGGATTATGGAATCAAAAGAGTTTTAAACAAACCCGCGTAATCGACTATTCGCGTTCATTAAAGTTGATGAAGCCGTTTTATAATGCCTATGCCAGTGTGCGTGGTGTTTTATCACTGCCAAAAATTCATGGAACCTTTGATTATTTAATGTTGCATAGTCCGCTATGTCATCCTGAACATCTGGACGTATTTGCAAGTTTGATTTTTCATGCAAAACAGCAGACAAAGCAACGTGGTAAAGAAACCTATTGTATTACTTTGGCAGAGAAGGACCCACGTATTGAGTGGATGAAAAATACGACCTCACATGTGTTAAAAGCCAAGCACTATTTTCATAGTTTTAAAGCCAATCCATACGCTGCTTTTGATCGTAAACGTATTAGTTATTTTGAAGTTGGGCGTATATAGAGGAAGTGATAACGATCAAAAAATCAATTAAAACTGCCAAATCAATCATTTAAAATCATTCTAATTGTGTACTTATGTAACTGAGTTCTTCAGTATACTGCGCAAAGAATAATCAGAATGAGAAAGACATGTCGAAGTTGATGTGGGGAATTGGCAGTTTAGCGGTGCTTTCAGCAGCAGTGGTGGGAGGGAATTTATATGCAGATAAATCTCTTGCCCAATTTTATACACAGAATAATTGGTCCGCAGCTGTACAAGATGTTGATGTAAAGTACAGCAATTATCAAATGGGCTTGATGGGTGGAACAGTCGATTGGGTATTAACCCTGAAAACAGACCCGTGTAAACCGAAAGAAGTGATCGTGTTGAAGGGTACAGATCAGATTCAACGTGGGTTGAAAGGCTATAATATCAACTCGAATTTTAAGATTGTTCAACAACAAAGTACGTCCGAATATGCCAAGCTTTTTGGCACGGACTTAACGGCAAAAACGTTGGTCAATTGGATTGGTCAAAGTAAAACAGATTTACAGATTCCTGCATTTAAAACGACTGCACAAGGTGCAACAGTACAAGCTGATGCAAGCCAATTGCAAATTCGGATCAGTAGTTTACCGGGGCAAGTCACTAAGGTATCTGAGCTTTCAATCCATTTACCTGTGGTTCGGTTGAGTGAAGGTCCAATGCAAACCATGGTGAAAAATTTTTCGATGAAGACCAATCAAGGTCTAAATCAGAAAAATCTTGAAAATGGCTTTGTTGAAATCCAAGCGGGTTCTATCAAACGTTTAGATCAAAAGTTCTCAGGCGGCATGCGTGGTATGCAACTGCGTTGGGAGACCGAACTAAATAAACATGATGTGGACTTTGAAGGCTACTTAAAAGCTGATGAGATGGATTTCCCAGGTTCACCAGTCACCAAAGATTTCGCACTAAATTTGGCATTACATAAAGTCAATCTAGATAAAGTTCGTGCATTTAGTGAACTTTTGCATCAGGTGGAAAATTCATGCGATGCAGTGAGTGAATCAAGTGAAGAAATGACTCAAGCTTTCTTAGCTATCGCAAGCCAAGGTTTTGATTTTGAGTCTAAAGATAACTCGATCAGTATTGGTGGAGGTAAAGCCTCTGCAAATGTCGTGGGGAAAGTCATGCCGGGTCACCATGCTTCAATGGAGTCTTTTATTAAAATGGTGCCGAGCTTACTGGATTTTCAAGCAGACTTAAGTTTTGATAAAAATATGATGACTGCAATCATGAATAACTTTTTGCAATTACAGGGCAAAAGTTTGTCAGGACAGGAAGCTGAAGCCATGTTTGCTGGTTTTGAAACATCAGGGCAAGGCAAGCGCGATGGCGATAACATGGTCATGAGTATGCAATATAAGTTCGGTCAAAAGCTTTTTGGTCAAGCCATACAAAAGAAATAAGCAACCAGTAGTGAGTAGTTAAGTTTAAAAAATATAAAACCGTCATAGATTGGCGGTTTTGTATTTTTGGCTACAGAATTATGATTTTCAGTTTATCGGAACACAGCGGCCTAGCCATTGTTGAACAGTTGAAAAGTTGCTAGCGTCAATGGGCAACTAGCCAATGAAAACAACAATAGGAAAAACACCATGTCACACGATTATTTTTTTAGACGGAAACTTGTTCATTCATCCATGCCTAAATGTTCTTGGGTAAAACACAGTCTTATTAGTAGCATTTTTCTGATCGCTGTTCAGTCTACAGCTTTTGCGGGTACTTCAATTTCAGATCAACGCTTGTCGAATGAAACGCAAGGGAAAAAAAGTTTAGTGAAGAAACCTTAGATATTATTGAGAGTGAAGCAGCTAAACCCAAAGAAGTGCAGCAGAAAAATTCAAATCATAAATCTAATCGTAATAATAAGATCATTCAAGAGACGCAGCTTGAAGGCTCAACCATGAGTGATTATTTGCTTCAAAAGAAAAGGGCAGCGGATCAGGTCGGGTTAATACAATCTCCTGAAGTTGCACCGATTAACCGTATTGTGCTGCAAGAGCGACATGAAAATATTCGAGTAACGTATCCAGATGGAGTCGTGGTTGAAATGAAGCACTGACGTGCTTCATTTCATAGATCAGGAATTTCTAAAGTCAAACCTTAGATTTGTGGATGAGTGATTTTCCATGCACGGTGAATTTTGGTATTACGTTTAAAGTCTAGGCCAATGGTTTCATTGCTGATTTCTTCAACGTCAAACATTGCCATGATCACATCGTCCATCTCAAAACCACGGTAGTTGTTTGAGAAGTAAAGCGTTCCGTCAGTGGTTAAACGGTTCATGGCACGTTTAAGCAAAGACATATGGTCGCGTTGGACATCAAACGTACCATAGAACTTTTTAGAGTTAGAGAATGTTGGTGGGTCAATAAAGATCAGGTCATATTGCTCGTGACCTTCTTTCAACCATTCAAAACAGTCGCTAGAGAAGAACTGATGTTGTTCATCTGCATGATCTACTGTCAAACCATTCAGTACAAAGTTCTCTTTAGACCAGTTTAGGTAGGTATTTGACAAATCGACACTGGTCGTACTTGCTGCACCGCCAAGCGCTGCATGTAAGCTCGCTGTAGAGGTATAGCTATATAAGTTCAGGAAGTGTTTACCTTTGGCTTCTTTGGCAATACGTAGACGCATTTGACGATGGTCAAGGAACAAACCTGTATCGAGGTAGTCTGTTAAGTTCACCAAAATCTTTGCTTTGCCTTCTTGAACGATAAAACGTTTAGACGCAGTACTTTGTTTGGTGTACTGATTTTTACCTTCTTGGCGGACACGTGTTTTAATGAAAATCGCATCACGACCTAAGCCGGTCACTGCACGAATCGCTTGCAGTGCTAAGTTAAAGCGTTTTTTGGCTTTTTCTGGGTCAATTTTTTTCGGTGGTGCATATTCTTGTACGTGTAAACGATCACCATACAAATCGACCGCGACATTAAAGTCTGGCAAATCGGCATCATATAAACGTAAGCAGAAAATATTTTCTTTGACTGCCCATTTTTTAAGATTCTGCATGTTTTTTTGCAGACGGTTAGTAAAGTCTTCTGCACCTTCAATTTTTTCAAATTGTTGAGGTTCCCAATGCTCGAGGAAAGGCTTTTGAACTGCTGCAGGTTTGACTGTACCAAAACGGACGTAAATTGGGAGCTTACCATTCATCAAACGCAAAATTTGTGGATCATTAAAGGCAAGGACATCGGCCTGTTCAACTTGTGCTGCAATAATCGCAGCAGACTGATTCGGAAAGTTTTTTTGTAATAATGCTGATAGACCTAAATACAGTGCGCGGTTAGAGGCTTTATCACCTAAACGCTCGCCGTATGGAGGGTTGGTGACAACAAAGCTTTTCTTACCCGTCGCTTGGAAATCTGGCCAGTCCGCAAGTGTACGTTCTTCAATTTTAATTTGATCAAGTACAGATTCGAAACCTGCAGCGATAATATTTTGTTTGGTTGCTTTTACTGCTTCCCAGTCTGCATCAAATGCATAGAATTGTGGGAGAGGATTTTCAAGTGCAGCTTTATGACGCTCAGCCGCTTCGCCTTTGATCGACATCCAAAGTTCATGGTCATGACCATTCCAACCATTAAAACCAAAACGACGAACAAGGCCTGGCGCGCGGTCTGTCAAAATCATTAAAGATTCAATGATAAAGGTCCCTGAACCACACATTGGGTCCAAGATAATATCGGGTTGATGTTGTTTAAGTTTTGCTTTCTGTAAGATGGCAGCCGCTAGGTTTTCTTTAATCGGTGCATCTGTCATATAGCGACGGTAGCCGCGTTTATGCAGAGAATCACCTGATAAATCTAAGCAATAAGTATGTTCAGTTTTGCCAGCTAATACATACAACGTTATTTCAGGTTGCTTAATGTCAATGCTTGGACGTTTGCCCACAGCTTCCATAAAGGAATCGACCACACCATCTTTGACACGTAAAGTTGCGAACTGAGAATTGACTTTAATGTCACGTTCGATGTGTAAACGAACGGCAAATGTACTTTGTGGTGCAAAAATAAGTGACCAGTCAAAGTTTATTGCACCTTCATAGAGCTCTTCCGCTACATCACGTGCATCATGCGTGAACTCTAATTCATGTGTATGAATTGGAGTGAGTACACGAGAAGCCAAACGTGACCACATGCAAATACGGTATGCATCTTCAAGTGTGCCTTTGAATACAAGACGACCCGGGAACTGTTCAATATTTTGAACACCTAAACCTTCAATTTCCTCGCGGAGTAAGGTTTCCAGTCCATCTGCACAGGTAACCCAATATGTAGAAAGACGCGGTTTCGAATTCATGTAAATTTCCAAAGGCAAAAAAGCAATCGCATATTTTAACGTATTTTCGTGGATTTGGGCGGACGATATTGCGCTGAAACGGGAGAAATATCGGTAGATTTGAATGACTTTACCAAATTTATTCTGCGTACATTGTGAGAAATATCACTTAATGGTACAAAAATTGCTATAACCCTGATCAAAATTCGATCTTTATAATATTGATATCATTAGGGGTATTTATGACAGGGCTGGCAATCAATAGTCAATCAAACGCATTTTCAATTGCAACTTTAATCTATGCGCGCTTACGTCGTGTGTCAGGTCGGGTTATTGACGCATTATATGTGGTTGAGAATGTCGAATACGCACGCTTTGTTTCTAACTTGGCTTTGGAAACGGCCGATCCTGAATTATCTCGTTTGGTTGCGCGGCTTTACAGCGAGTTGAATTTGCATGAAGCTGCAGTTTCAGCACAAGAAGAACCAATAGTTAGCTCAGTTCAATCTGAAACAGCAGAAATTTTAATGAGCGAACCGACTGCGGAAGATATCTATAAAGCACAGGTTGCACATCGTTATATTGGCGCATTGCGTTAATTCAATCCCGCTGTGAGCAGCAGCATAAATTTCCTGCTGCACACCGCCTGAAGTATCAACCATCTTTCCATGTTTCAAGAGCTGTTGAACTGTGCAGAAGGCGGTTGTTCATAGCTGAACTTTATCTGTTTGAAAGTATTCAATTCAATCAAAAATAAGGACAGATAGAAGTCCTGTTTGAAGGCTTTTTGAAAGGGGAAAGGTGAAGTTTAATTTAAACCGTTTAATTTATCTAATTGAAATGATAGATAGGAATTTGAAAATTCATTTTGAATAACATCATGCGTTTGCATTGAACGTTGAAAACTTCAACTGCCATTTGCCAAGATTCTCTGTATAATGCGTTAACTTAACGATAAGGAATCTCTCATGCACTTGGCGGCATTGCATACACCGAGCCAGATTCAACTCAACCAAGATGGTAACTTAAAACATTTCCTCACCATCGAAGGCCTTTCTAAAGAAACTCTCACAAAAATATTGGACACTGCACAGTCCTTTTTTAATGACCAAAATCAGCTAATTACCAATAACCTTTTAGAAGGTCGTACAGTGATGAACCTGTTTTTTGAAAATTCAACACGTACCCGTACCACTTTTGAAGCGGCAGCAAAACGTCTGTCTGCAAACGTATTGAACATTGATATTGCACGTTCAAGTACATCAAAAGGCGAGACACTGCGTGATACCTTGTGGAATTTAGAAGCGATGGCGACCGATATTTTTGTGGTTCGTCATTCATCGTCAGGCGCGCCGCACTTTATTGCCAAAGATGTTTGTCCGCATGTGGCAATCATCAATGCAGGCGATGGCCGTCATGCGCATCCTACGCAAGCCATGTTGGATATGTTGACGATTCGCCGTGAAACCAAAAAGAATTTTGAAGATATTTCCATTGCCATTATTGGTGATATTAAGCATTCTCGAGTTGCCCGCTCAGATGTCGCTGCATTGCAAACATTAGGCTGTAAAGATATTCGTGTCATTGCGCCAAATACTTTGCTGCCTTACGGTTTTGATGATTATGGCGAAGGCATTCGTCTGTTCAACAATATGGAAGACGGCATTCAAGACTGCGACGTGATTATTACTTTACGTATTCAAAACGAACGTATTGATTCTCCTGCGCTGTCATCTCAAGCCGAATTCTACAAAATGTATGGTTTGAATAAAGAGCGTCTGGCTTTGGCAAAACCAGATTGTATCGTGATGCATCCAGGGCCAATGAACCGCGGTGTTGAAATTGACTCAAGTATTGCTGATGGCCCACAGTCTGTGATTTTAAATCAGGTAACGAACGGTATTGCAGTGCGTATGGCAGTTTTGGCTTTAGCAATGCAAGGTCAATTAGAAGAGAAAGGTTTGTTAGAAGCGGTTGCGGGATAAGGTAGAAGTCATGACTATTGTAAAAATTGAAAATGTACGTGTCTTAGACCCGATTCAAAATACTGACAGCGTGCAAACGGTTTATGTTGAAAATGGTCAATTGGTTGGCGCGACAGACAATGTTGCTGAAACAATAAACGGCCAAGGTAAATGGTTAATGCCAACCATGGTTGACTTATGTGCACGCTTACGTGAACCAGGTCAGCAGCAACACGGTACGCTTAAATCAGAAGGTAAAGCTGCCGTTGAAAATGGTATTTTGCATGTATTTACACCACCAGATTCAAAGCCAATTGTGCAAGACAATGGCGCCCTTATTCATGGTTTAGTTGAAAAAGCCATGTTGGATGGTGGTATTTATTTACAAGTGATTGGTGCACAAACCCAAGGTTTGAAAGGACAACAACCTGCCAATATGGCGGGCTTGAAAAAAGGTGGTTGTACCGCAGTTTCAAATGCCAATGCCCCATTTGCCAATGATGATGTGGTGATTCGTACTTTAGAATATGCAGCTGGCGTCAATATGACGGTAGTGTTCTATGCTGAAGAGCACCAAATTGCGAAAGATGGCTGTGTGCATGAAGGCTTTATTGCATCTCGTCAAGGGTTGCCAATGATTCCAGCTTTGGCTGAAACAGTTGCGATTGCAAAATATCTATTAATGATTGAAGCAACAGGTGTACGTGCTCACTTTGGTTTATTGTCTTGTGGCGCGTCAGTTGAACTTATTAAAAATGCAAAAGCAAAAGGTTTACCAGTAACTTGTGATGTGGCTATGCATCAATTGCATTTAACGGATCAATTGATTGATGGCTTTAATTCATTGGCGCATGTGCGTCCGCCACTTCGTGATGAACAAGACAAAGCATTATTACGTCAAGGTGTAAAAGAAGGGGTGATTGATGCGATTTGTACGCATCATGAACCGCTTAGCAGTTCTGCCAAAATGGCGCCATTTGCTGAAACACAACCAGGCTTTACAGCATTTGATACCTATGTACCTTTTGGTATTCAACTGATTCAAGAAGGCATATTAAGCCCACTGGAATGGGTTGAGAAAGTTACACTCGCACCGGCAAAAGTGGCCAATATGCAACAGCGTTGGGCAGATGAAGCGGGCTGGGTGCTTGTCGATCCAGAGCTGGAGTGGACTATTAATAAAGACACGATTGTGTCAAATGGTAAGAACACACCATTAATTCAGCAAACGGTAAAAGGTAAAGTAGTTCACGCTTTCTTTAGATAAACAAAAAATGAGTAGAATTTAATTAAAAAAAGCTGGCAATAGTCAGCTTTTTTTAATTAAAAATGGTTAGTTTATGTAAATTTGTGTATATTTGATTCAAATAAATAGGGGGTAATATGTCGTTTTATAAAAATATTTTAGCAATTGGTGTGGTTGCAGTATGTGTAACAGGTTGTAAGGGTAATTTATTTTCTAAGCATATAGCATGTGATGACACAGAAGCTTTGCTGCTTGTTAATCAAGTTTTAAAAGATAACCTAACGAACCAATTAGAAAGTGAGCTTAAATCGCTAATTTCGGATGGCGCAATCAAAGATTTGGATCCTGCTAAATTAAAACTTTCAGCACAATCAATAAATTTTACTTTGATGGATAGTCGTACAGAATTTATTGATCCGAATAGTTCAAAGACGAATTGTTCAATTGATTTAGCAACAATTTTACCTTCCGATGTTGTGAAAAAATCAGATGAAGCCCGTGTTAAAGTAGATCGCTATTCAACTGAGAGTCAAGCTAATGACTTAGGTGTTGATTTTGATAATAATAAAATCAACTTAACTTTAGAATATACGCTCCAACCCTCAGACAAGGGCGATAAAATTTTTACACTAGTTAAGAACACAAATAATTTTAATACTTTGATTTCTGATACTTTAACTTATGCATTTTTAAAGCCTCAAATTGAGAAAAATCAAATTAAATTAAAAGAGGCTGAAACGAAGCAAGCAGTTAATGCAGCTTATGAGGCTAACTTGGCTGCGCAAGATGCAGCCGCGGCAGCAGCACAAGCAACTGTAGCAGAAACTGAATATTATTCAGAATATTAAGATGGTAAGATGAATATGAAATTTAAAATTATGTGTCTTGCGGTAGCATCTGTGTTTTTAACAGCTTGTGATAAAGTTTCATCAATTACTGGAACAACTGCCAAATGTGATAATGAAACTGCTAAAGAGCTTGTGGTTGAATCATTTAGTAAAGGTTTAAGCGATCTATCAAGTAATCGTATAAAAGAATTAATTGAGACGGAAAATATCACCATTGATATGGGTAAATTACGCAGTTCTTTGAAGCAAATTACTTTTCAAGTTACTGATGTTCGTACTAATAATTCGGATCCAAATAGTAAGAAAAGTTACTGTGCAACGGATTTTATTGTTAAATTACCAGAGCAAATGATTTTAGACGCAGATGCAGCAAGGGCTGTATACGAACAGAATAATGTTGCACAATCTGCTGTACTTTCGGATCTTAGTTTAGAACAAAATCAATTAAAAAAGGAAATTGAGTACTTAGTTCAACCAACTGATGATGGAAAAAAAGTATTTGTTACTTTGGAAAATTCCGATGCTTTAGTCCATTTTATTAGTGAAGTTGCTGTAGACTCTTTACTAAAGTCTGCAAGGCAAAATGCAGCCGAAGTAGCTAAACAAGAAGAAGTGAAACGTATTGCTGAACAAAATGCAGCAGTACAAGAATATCAAGAAGTAGTGTTAGCAGAAGCTAAGTCGAATTTAGATACAGCAAATGAGAACTTGAATTTAGTTTGGAATGCGACGACAAAAGAGGTTCGTGACCAATTACTTGCGGAACAAAAAATTTGGCTAAAAAAACGTGATTTAGAGTGTAAGTTAGAAAGTTCAAATACAGAAAATCCAGAGGTTTATCGTTTAAACTGTGAAACAAATATGACTGTGACACGAACTACTGAGTTGCGCCAAAAAATATATTATCTAGAACCTTAATTTCATACTAAAAAGTCAGCTTCGGCTGGCTTTTTTAGTGAAGATTGAAAATAAAAGAAGAAATTAAAGCGTTGACAAGTCCGAACAAATTATTACATTTGATCAAAAAATAAGCATATAAACTGAAGTACACATGAAAATAATGACAACTGCATGGAGTACAAATATGAGTATAGATTTATTAGCGCTTATTAAGCAGCACGTCTCCTCGATTGTGCTGGACGGTGATACACAACACTTAACTGAAAAAAATTCAGCCATTAGCCAGTTTATTCCATTCCTGTTAAATATTTTTCGATCCAAACCTGAATTTATTGATGCCTTTCAAAAACAGTTAAACCCACGTATTAGTGATATATTTTCGGCAAATCCCACATTAAAAGATCAATTTCTGCAACATCTTGGTGGCGGTGCTGCTCCAGCGTCAGAAATAGAGCAGACCTTGAATCATTCGATCGCCCCAACCATAGGGGTGCTTGAAAATGAAGCGGGTTCATCTGATCCTGTCGCAATCACGCATTTACTTGATAATCATGTAGATAGCATTTTGGCGGCACTACCACAATGGGCAGTGCCTTTACTCGCAGGTTTAGGGGTAAACACTGCAGCTGGCCGTACATTACACCAAGCGCCTGTTGTTGAACCAACACCTGTTATCGTTGAAGAAAAACGCTCGAATTGGTTATTACCAATTATTGCGCTGCTTATATTATTGGGTCTGATCGCATTTTGGTTTAAGTCTTGTACTAATAAAGAAGAACCAACCACCTCTGCAACAACGGTTGCACAGCCTGCTGCATCTCAGCCAGCACATTTGCAATTTAGCACCGGTACAGATGGGCAGTTAACCAACTGTCAAATTCAAACTGGTGATTCAAATTATCTTGAAATTTTGCAGCAACAAGTCAAACAGATCTTTAACTTTAATACGGGTTGTGGTGCTTCATCTGATGCCAGTTACCATACGCAATTTATTGATCAAGATACCATTCCAACGGTTCTGCAAAAACTTAAAGGTGTGCCAAATACCACTTTAACCTGGACAGAAAATCAGTTATCGATTTTGTCGCAAAATCCTGCGGATGCTCAAAGCCTTGCCAATCAAATTAAGCCTTTAGCAAAAAATATGACGGTATTGATTCAAGAAGGCGTGAGCGAACAAACTGCAGTAGATAACAGTATTACTGATGCACAAAAAGCATTAGCGAGTATTAACCCTGAACAAGTTCGTGCTCTAGATGTTGCGACTGCGCTGAACTTACAAATTATTAATTTTGCGACAGGTTCATCTGATATTCCTGACGTGAATAAATCGATTTTGGATCAAGCGGCAGCGTTAATGCAGCGCGCAACACAGGTACATCTGACTGTACAAGGTCATACCGACGCTGTGGGTAATGCGGAAGCGAATAAAGCTTTATCGCAAGAGCGTGCACAAGCTGTGGTGGATTATTTGGTGTCGAAAGGCGTTGATCCTGCACAGCTTCAAGCGGTGGGTTATGGTCAAGAAAAACCGGTAGCAGAAAACAGCACCAAAGAAGGTCAATTCAAAAACCGACGTATTGAGTTTGAAGTTTTAAATACCGAGAATGGCAAAGTACGAGATGTTACCAATGAAGGCGTGACTGAAAAGGCCAATTAAAACCGTACTAAATGAGATGATATATAAAAAATCCCTGCACATGCGGGGATTTTTCTCGTCAAAGCGCTGTAATTTTGAGTAAAATACGCCCGAAGAATAAAATCATAATGGTACTTATACAATGAAAAAAATAGTCATCACGAGCCTCATGTTGTCTGCGGCATTAATATCCGGCTGTGATAATTTTAAAAATAAAAAAGATACAGAAGCCAAAACGGAAGCGCCTGCTTTGGAAGATTGGAGTTGTACTGCACAAGCCAATATTGACCAATTGCAAGATCATTTAAAAAAAGAATATCTCAAAGAATTAAACAAAGAAATACGTCAGTCAGATTATGAAGCCGATCAGCAACTCATGGATCTGATTGTAAAAAATCTAAAATTTAACATTCAAAATGTCACGACTTTAACTGAAGACCCTAATAAAGCCAAAACATTGGAATGTAGCAGTCAATTGTTGGTGGTTTTCCCGAAAGGATTACAAAAGCGTGCTGAAAACGCCTTTGCTGAACGACCATGTGATGAAGGCTGTGAAGAACGTGGTAATTATACTTTGAATGATTCACTCGAAGATGGTGAGTCAGGCTTAAGCATGGACAATGATCAGCTTAAAGGGAACTTTAGCTATAGCATCACTAAAACGGACAAAGATGGTTTAAGTTTAAGTGTCCCAAGTCAAAATGACGTAATTGATAGCGTTGTAACAGTGACACGTCATGCGGTGCTATATGCGGCATATAGTGCTCAAAATAAGCGAGACGAAGAATCCTATCAGCAAGGGATGGAGAGTCAATCTCAACAAATGAGCCTTGCACAAAAGGCGATGGATATTCGTAAGAAAGAGCTAGATCAGGATAATGCCAAAGTGGTGGACCGTCTCAATCAGACTTGGGATCGTTTTAGTGATGAACAAAAGGCGGAGTTACAGCAAGATCAAGCAGACTGGTTTGAAAAGCGTGATATCGACTGTAAAGTGCTTGCACAAAAAAGTGTTTATTCATTAAATGAAAGTGAAAAAGAGACTTATCAAAAGCATTCGCAATACTGGGATGATGCGATGAATACGCAAAATCAGGAGTTGCAATATACCAAATGTTTTAATCAGAAAACTACAGAACGAATTGTGTATTTAAATAACGTGTTTAATTGATCTAAAAGAAGAAAAGCCCTCAATGAAGGGCTTTTTTTTGAATCTTAGTTTATTGCTTGATGATCAAAACAGGAATTGGGCACTGCGTTAAAATATTTTGTGCTACGCTGCCCAGCATGGCTTTTTTTAAACCTGTGCGTCCATGTGAACCCATGATGATTAAGTCTGCAGAGATTTCATCAGCCACTTGTAAAATCCCTTCAGTTGGCGATACACCATGAATCAAACGAGTTTTAACTTCGATACCATCACGTACAAAGGTTTGTTTGATATCTTCTAAACGCAGCTGAGCACTTTTTTCAGCCTGCATAAAATATTCAGTGATTGCAGGTGCAACAGCATAGAAATCGACACCAACGAATGGATCAACAGCAACAACACTAACAATGGTCACTTGTGCATTTTGACTTTTAGCCAAGCTGAGCGCATGTTCAACAGCAGAATATGAAATTGGAGATTCATCCACAGGGACTAAAATTTGTTGATATTGACTCATATCTGCTTCCTTAATATTTTAAATGTTATCAATCTAATCTTGCTCTATTCACGATATTGTATGAATTAGACAAAAGGGTAAGCTTTTTGGTGAAGGGTGTGCTGAATACAAAAAAAGCCCACATCATGTGGGCTTGGTCATCTTAAGCTTTTACAACCAACACGGGTAATTCAGTATTGCTGAGTACATCTTGTGCGAAGCTGCCGAGTAGCATTTTCTTAAAGCCTTTGCGACCATGTGAACCCATCACGATCAAATCAGCTTTGACTTCATTGGCTGCTTCTACTACACCTTCAGCAGAAACTTGGCCTTTAATGATTTTACTTTGTGCTTCTACACCCACTTCAGTTGTAATTTGCACAGCTTCTTTCAATGCAGATTCTGCATTTGCATAAGCTTGTACGAAATATTCTTTCATGATTGATGAAGAATAATAGAAGTCTGCATCGGTAAATGGGTCTTCAGCAACAAGGCTGATTAAAGTGAGTTGGCTGTTAAATGCCTTGGCAATAATTGCAGCTTTTTTAACTGCAGAAAACGAGATTTCTGAACCATCGACAGGTACTAAAATGTTTTGATATGACATGGAACAATCTCCTGTAATTTTGCTTTTAAACCCTATAGATTATTGATAACACATTGTCGTGAATGGTTCAATTTATTAATCTAAAAAATATTGTAAATTCATAAAATTACATAAATTAATGTCGATAAGTCGTCAAATAAATCTGAGCGAAAAACTCGGACTTTGCTCAAAAAATATTAAAATAAAATCGACTAATTTTCTCGGATTTTGAGCCTAAAAGATCAATATAAACTTTATAAAAATAAGCCTAAACTATATACAGATTTTAAATCTAAGATTTATAACAGAATTGATGCGATTGGATAGTTAAAAATGTCATATAAAGTAGGGTTGGTTGTACTCAGTATTTGTTCAGTGTTGCATTTGTCTGGTTGTCAAAACACGCAAAGCAGTACCAAAGTGATTGCAGGTGCTTTTAACTTATCGACACAAGTTCAAAAGACCTTTATCAACTTACATGCACCTGACAATGTTATTGTGCAGTCAAATATTCAATATCTACAAAATCCAAATTTAAACTTGGATATCTATCAACCTGAAACAAGTACAGCGATTGCACCAAGAGCAACGATTGTTTGGATCCACGGGGGCGGTTGGGTCTCTGGCTCAAAAGAACATGCAGGGGGATATTTTAAGCGGCTCGCAGCCCAAGGTTATAATGTGGTTTCGGTTCAATATCAGTTTGCACCTGAAGCCATTTATCCCACACAGCTCAATCAAATAAATGCAGCACTGACTTTTTTGAATCTACATGCAGCACAATATGGTATTGATTCGCAAAATATGTATTTGGCAGGGGATTCTGCAGGTGCAAATATGGCCAGTCATTATGCCGCCTTGGTTACGAATCCAGATTTTGCGCAAGCGTCAAAGATTCAACCTGTATTAAAGCCTTCACAGCTTAAAGGGCTGATTTTACATTGTGGTATTTATGATTTAAACAGCTTTGTAAATACTGCACCCGACGAGATTGGACTGATCGAGTGGGGCGTCTATAACTTGGTTCAGGCGTATACCGGAGAAAAAAAAGATGATGCCGAGTTTTTAACGCGTATTTCAACGGCCTCAAATATTAATGCAAATTATCCGCCTGTATTTATCAGCGGTGGTAATAAAGATTTTTTAACCAAAACGCAATCTGAGCCTTTTGTAGAAAAATTGAAGGCAAATAATGTACCTGTGACGGCGGTATTTTATCCAGATTCGAAAGAATATTTGGTACATGAATATCAATTTATGATGAGTAAAAAGGCTAGCCAGCAGACCTTTGATCGCACTTTAGAATTTTTGCAACAACACGTACAGTCCGTTAAAAATTAAAAACAGACTTAAAATGCTTGCAGAATAATCTCTAACTTAATAACATACCTACCAGTTGGTATGTTTGTTTTGGAATGAATAATGAATTCGGTAACATTGGCGTATGGCTTACTGTCATTGGCGATTATCTCAGAAGTAATTGGTTCGACATTTTTGGTGAAGTCAGAAGGGTTTACCAAACTTGCGCCTTCATTGGCTGTCGCAGTTTTATTCTGTTTGGCATTTTATTTATTGTCTCAGGTGATTAAAGTCATACCACTTGGTATTGCTTATGCCATTTGGGCAGGCGTTGGTATTGTTTTAACTGCACTAATTGGCTACTTTATCTTTCGTCAAAGTTTAGACCTCCCAGCCATGTTAGGGATAGGCCTGATTGTTTCAGGTGTGGTCGTAATTAACCTGTTTTCAACTTCTGCTGGACACTAGTATGGATAATCCGCATCAGCGCAAGAAAGAACCTCAACTGATACGCCAAAGTATTTTGCAGCATGCAATCCGTCTTGCTGCAGATAAAGGTGTCAACGGGGTGTCGATTCAAGCCGTTGCGGATTTAGTTGGGGTCACAAAAGGTGGTGTATTTCATCATTTCTCAAATAAGCAAAAGCTCTTAGAGTCCATGATCGTCATGCTTTTAGCTCAATTAGACGAGGTTGTTGACCGATTGATTGACGAAGACCCTGAGCCATACGGTCGTTTTACCCGAGCCTATATTGAAATTACCTTAGAAAAACAAATCATGGGTTTGCAACAGTCATGGTCCGCGATTTCGATGACCATGCTGACCGATAAAACTTTTAATGAATATTGGATTGAATGGATGAACTCACGTTTAGAGCGACATCATCAGACCGATTCAGATATAGAACTCAAAATTGTTCGTTATGCAGCCGATGGTATTTGGCTCACCGCTTTTACAGAAGTGGAAGACGAAAGCGAAACCGAATTATTAAAACAAGAACTTATCGCCCGAACGTATCGAGCGAAATAGATTAAATAACTGATGTTACACACGTAAAAGTAATTACGCATTTTTAAAATGATTTTTAAGTCTATTCGACGGAGGCTTACATCTAGGGATTAAATAAAGGGATTAGCCTTCGGTTGGAGGTGCTTTTGTTTAGGTAAAATGAGAAGCGTGCTTCGTAAGGAAGCCATCTTGCGGAGCATTGCTCCTCACCGCAAAACTTGTTCACTAGTGTCTAATTATTCAAAGTATCGCAAAAACATTTTTGATTAGAAATAGTCCTATCTCAAACACTTGCGGATGACGTTACCGCGTATCATTCTTTTATTTGAAGCAAATTATTTAACTGAGGGCTTAATTTCTCTTATATTTGAAAATAGCATGTACGACTAAACCAAAGACCAACCCCCAAAACGCGGAACCAATACCAAAAAATTGTACGCCCGATGCACTAAATAAGAAGGTGAGTAGAGCAGCGTCACGTTCACTCGCTTCTTGGAAAGCAATGACGATGTTGTGTCCAATGGTGCCTAGTAGGGCAATTCCTGCTAAAGCGGTAATAAATACCAATGGAAAAGCAGTTAAGAAACTCACCAAAGTGGCTGCAAACAGGCCCATCAAAATATAAAAGAAGCCACAAGTCATACCTGCGATATAGCGCTTTTTCTCATCGGGGTGGGCTTGGTCATCTAGACTGATGGCCGCACTAATCGCAGCAATATTGACACTAAAACATCCAAATGGCGCGAGTAGCGTTTGGGCTGTACCAGTCCAACCAATCAGTTGATTGACGTGGGGTTGATAACCATAACTTTTAATCATGGCTAAACCCGGTAAATACTGAGAGGCCATATTGATTACAAAGAGTGGTAACGCCAAACCCAGTATTGCTGAGATCGAAAATTCAGGTGTGACCCAAACCGGCTGTGCGAGTTCTAAATTAAGCGCCGGTAATTGAAAGCCAAGTAATAATGGACAAAGCATGATGCCAATGATCACCGTAATGACAATGCTATAACGTGGTAACAGTCGTTTACTGAGGACGTAAGCCGCGAGTAAACCAAGAACGAATGCCCATTCATTTTGTAAACTGACAAATAGCTCAATACCAAATTTAAGGAGTACACCCGCCAACATTGCACTAGTTAGACATTGCGGGATATAGCGCAATATTTTTTCAAAAATACCTAAAAATCCAAGTATTGCTGTCAATAAGCCACAGACCAAGAAAGCACCTAGGGCGGCATTCATGCTGTAACCATTTGCAGTCGCTAAAATCAGTGCCAGTCCTGCAGTGGACCATGAAGTCGCAACGGGATATTTAAATTTCCAAGACAGAATCAGCCCGCTTAAGCCGATACCCAAACCTAGAGCCCAAAACCAAGAGGTTATTTCTGCTGTGTTGGCACCGAGCAGTTGTGCAGATTGGATCACCAAAACAGCCGAGACACTGATCCCGACTAAGAACGTAATAAAACCTGCAAAAGCAGCTGGAATGGAAAAGTCTTGGAGTAGTTTTTGCATAATGATCGAGCTATGAGTATTGTTGGCGCAGATTTAAGATGACATTTTTCAGGATGATACGCTCAAGTCCTGTACAGTAAAAGTGCTCATCGAGAGATTATGGAAATACTTTATTTATTCACTGATGTTACGCAGTAACATCAGAAGAGCCATTTGATTCAAATAAAAGAACGATACGCGGCAACGTCATTCGCAAGTGTTTGAGACAGGACTACTTCTATTCAAAAATGTTTTTGCGATACTTTTGAATAATTAGACGCTAGTGAACGAGTTTTGCGGATGACAATGGTTTTGGGTACTTTTGCCGAAACAAAAGTACCTCCAGCCGAAGGCTAATCCCTTTATTTAAATCCTAGATGTAAGACTCCGTCGAATAGACTTAAAAAGCATTTTAAAAATGCGAAATTACTTTTACGTGCGTAGCATCAATTATTAACAAACGGCACTTTAATAGAACGAATCGACAACCACACATTGTGGATGTTTCATCCTTTTAAAAGTTAAAGGCATCGTAGATTATCCGGAGTTAAAACTTTGAGCTTTGTACTGTATACATATCGTTTACATGGTAGATGTCGCAAGCTTTAGACCAAATCCACAAAATAGAAGGCCAACCGCTGCTACACAGCATGCCGTAAATTTATAACGATGGCTAAAATAGGTGGCCAGTTTTGCACCCGAAAAGATCAAAATCGTTAAATAGCTCATACTGATAATTTGCAGCACGATCGCGAGTGCGGTGAAAGTAATCGCAGGATATGGATATGCAGGATCGACGAATTGTACAAAGAACGATAAGTAAAAAAGAATGGCTTTAGGGTTTAAAATACTGATGGTTAATGCGGTCTTAAACGGTTTCAGTTCGCTCAAACTCAATTGTTTAGTGTCGAGTTGTTCTGGCGTTTGAACGGCATTCCATGTTTGGTAGGCAGCCTTGAAAAGTTTGATACCTAAATAACTTAAATACAGCGCACCGACAATTTTTAATAATAAGAATAACCAAGGGAAGGCGTGAAGTAAGGATGCAGCACCGAGAGCGGTGAGTAAGATTAAGATCAAATCGCCAGTATAAACGCCAAAAGCGCCTAAATAGCCGACCTTAATGCCATAGCGAGAAGCAACAGACATGACATAAAGTGAATTTGGCCCGGGTAAAATCACAATTAATATCGTACCAATAATAAAGGTCGTTAAGTCTGTGATTCCAAACACTGAAGACACTCAAATAAAAAACCGAAGCTGTAGTATACAACTTCGGTTCTAGATGAAACTGAAAATTTCTAATTTATGCTTTTATTTCAGCATCTAAGCCAAAAGTTTGACGCAGTAAGCTACTTAATTGCTCACGGGCTTTAATAAAACCATCAATACCGCCTTGTAATAGTTGGAAAGACATTAAGTCTTTTTCAACTTCAGCTTTGAAAGTTTGCTTGTCGAGCACTTGTACATCGTGTTGACAGTGTGCATGTGCATGATGATTAGACAGTTGCACTTCAACGGTACGCTGATCTTTTTCCAGTTCTGCCAATAAATTTGGTGAAACTGTCAATAAATCACAACCTGCTAAGCCAAGCACTTGATCAATACTACGGAAGCTAGCACCCATAATTTCAGTTTTGATGTCATGTTGTTTGTAGTAGTGGTAAATCTGCTTCACTGATAATACCCCCGGATCTTTCTCAATCGGGTAGCTATCCACATTTTCAGCTTTTTTGTACCAATCTAAAATACGACCAACAAATGGCGAAATCAGCGTGACTTGAGCATCTGCACAGGCTTGAGCTTGATGCAAACCAAACAAAAGCGTCAGATTACAGTGAATGCCTTCAGCTTCAAGGGCTTTAGCGGCTTGAATGCCTTCCCACGTTGAGGCAATTTTAATTAAGATACGGTTTTGATCGATACCATACTGTGCATATAAAGCCAATAACTCTTTAGCTTTTGCAATGGTGGCATCAGTATCATAGGACAAGGCTGCATCGACTTCTGTAGAGACACGTCCTTCGATCAATTTTAAAATTTCTACACCAAATTTGACCGTAAGAATATCGATGGTGCGCTCAACCAGCTCATCATTTTGATAACCTTCTTTACGCGCTTGTTCAAAAGCACTTTCAATCAGTTCTTTATTTTCAGGTTGATTTGCCGCTGCTGTAATTAAAGATGGATTTGTGGTCGCATCCAATGGACGGAATGTATTAATCGCAGCTAAATCACTGCTGTCAGCAACAATCGTTGTTAGGCTTTTTAATTGGTTTAACGCATTTTGAGTCATTTGAAATCTAGTTCTTAATGTTCTTGGTGTACATACTTTTATAACACAATCTGTTTAGAACCCAACCAAAAACCGCCCAATTAGGCGGGCTAAATCGTAGTTTTTCGTGAATTTCGGATGTGATTAATCAAAAAATGAGCAGCCGAGCCGAGTGGTTTTTCACGGTTCCAGACCAAGTCGACGAAATATTCAAATTTGGGTGTGAAATCTTGAAAGCTTAAGATTTTAAGTTGATCTTTGAGCGTCGGATTTTCATTAAACATCTCTAATGGAAGCACACCCCAACCCAGCCCTTGAATAATCATCGAACAGGCAGAGTGGTGGTTATCTGTACGCCAACTGTGTTTGGAAAATAACAATTCTGGTTTGATGCTTTTATCACGACTCGCGACCACGATTTGTCGACTTTGCAAAATTTGCTCAAAACTGACTTGCTTAAATTTCGACAGGGCATGTTTTGTCGCAGCAACAGGAACCAATGCTTCACGCTTCAATTCGACAAATTGTTCATAGCTCTCAAGCTGTTCACGTTCAAACATTAGAGCAAGCTGCGCTTGACCTTGTAATAGCATCTTTTGGGCATCTTCTTGAGGCGCAGAAAAAATATTGATTTGCAAAGATGGAAAATGAGTTTCTAGCAAAGAGATATAGTCGGTCCACTGTGTATGAAGCAGTTCTGATACCACTACGATATTCAGTGAAGACTCTAAACCATGACTCAGCGCAATCGCATGCTGTTTCCACTGATTGATTTCTATCAATAATTGTTCAGTTTTTTCATACAGGTTAAGCGCTTGAGCGGTGGGCACAGGTTCACGACCAACGCGCTCAAACAGTTTAAGGTTGAGATCAATTTCGAAATTGGCAATGGACATGCTGACTGCTGAAGGCACTTTGCCGAGTTGTCTGGCAGCTGCGGAAAATGATCCTGTTTCCATGACTGTTTTAAAAATCATCAGTTGTTCTTGATTAATATTCATGTGCATACAGAAGAATAAAGGAATACAACCTTTCAATAATATTGAAAGAATCTGACTCGATTAATCAATAATATAAAAATAAAATAAGTTTTTTACAAATGATAGAGTGTTTCAAAATGACGATTTCCAAGAGAAGGATTATTCATGCGCTAAGCTATGAGATCATCCTATTGGTGATCATTGCTATTGCGTTAAGTTTTATTTTTAAAGTTCCGATGGAGGTGACAGGTACGCTAGGTATTGCGATGGCGGTGACTTCTGTGATTTGGAACATGATTTTTAATCATTATTTTGAAAAATTTGAAGCAAAAAGAAAGTTAAAAAGAACCTTTGGTGTACGTGTTTTACATGCGATTGGATTTGAAGGCGGCTTAATGCTTGCAACCATCCCAATGGTGGCTTATGCCATGCATATGACCTTATGGCAGGCGATTTTGCTCGATTTTAGTATGACCATGTGCATTTTAGTCTACACATTTATTTTCCAATGGTGCTATGACCAGATCGAAGCGTACCTAGGTTACCAACCACAATATCGTTAAATTTCAATAAGAAAATCACATTGGCCTGTACTGATAAATACAGGCCTTTTTTGCATCAAAATAGTGCAATATTTAACAAATAATAATATATAAAAACATAAACTAACTATAAAAAGTTAGAATAATTACATAACTTTTAAATATAAGAACAAAGAATGTTTTTATAAATTAATTAAAAAAATATGCAAAACAAGGAGTTAGCATATGAAATTGATAAAAATTGTCACACCTGTTGTTTTACTTGGGCTTACACAATTTACATTTGCAGATGGTAACTTTAAGCGCTTTTCTGTATCTGCAGGTTGGTTACACGTGATGCCGCAAGGAAAGGCGAATCCTTTTAACATTAATACTTCTGTGGCAAATGGGACACAGGCCAAAGTTGGAAGCATTAGTGAAGAGGGTTTTTTACAAGCAATTGACCCAAATGCAACGATTCAAGACGGTGATAACACAGTAAATTTAAAGGAGACTTTAGGAACATTATTAGAAGATAGTTTTATTAATGGACTCATGACAGATGGCAAAGGCAATATCAAACCAGATATTGCAGGGACATCGACATTATATGGATTGGAAAATTGGTCAGCAGGAGGCACTGGTCTAGAAGCAGAGGATGTTGATACTTTAGGTTTGATGGTCAATTATTATATCAATGACAACGTATCCTTACAGATGATTGGCGGTATTCCTCCCAAAGTGGATATTCAAGGGAAAGGGATGATTACGGCACCTTTATCTGGCAATGCAATGCCGGGAGGTCTTGCTGGTTTGCTGTTTCCGGACGGTTTACCTTTGGATTATGATGTACCAATTACCAATCTGGATGCTTATGGTAAAGCAGCAACAGCGCGTGCTTGGACGCCAGCATTTCAAGCTCAGTATCAATTTGGAAAATCGGGCGTGAATAAATTCAGACCTTATGTAGGTGCAGGGATTATGTATGCGTATTTTAATGATATTGAACTCAATAAAGGTATTGAATCTGACTTAATTGCTGCAGGGCATATGATTCAAAATATTAAGGATAATCTTGCAGGTGCTGCATTAGACGGTAAAGAATCATCAGGTAAAATGGTGGTCGATGTCGATGCGGATGATGCGATTGCTCCAATTGTCACACTCGGTTTTACCTATGACTTCACCCCAAATTGGTTTACAGCAGCTTCAGTGTCTTATGCAAAGTTAAATAATAAGACCAAGATCGATGTGATTAACCAAACGACCGGTGAACAGTTAATTCATGCAACGACAAAGATCGATATTGATCCCATCATTACTTATTTAGGTGTCGGTTATCGTTTCTAAAAATTATGAAATCTCTGAAATAAAAAACCGCTCATAAGAGCGGTTTTTTGCTTTAAAGCATAAAGGATTATTTTTCAATAATCGCTGTTACGCCTTGACCACCCGCAGCACAAATTGATACGAGTACACGGCCTGAACCTTTTTGGTTCAATAGTTTTGCAGCAGTTGCAATAATACGACCACCAGTTGCAGCAAATGGGTGGCCTGCAGCAAGAGATGAACCTTTCACGTTCAATTTAGAACGATCAATTGAACCCAATGGTGCATCTAAGCCTAAACGTTCTTTACAGAATTTAGGATCTTCCCAAGCTTTCAGTGTAGACAATACTTGAGATGCAAACGCTTCATGAATTTCATAGTAATCGAAATCTTGTAGCGTAATACCTGCACGTTCTAGCATACGAGGTACTGCATACGCTGGCGCCATCAATAAGCCTTCTTTTTTCTCTACAAAGTCAACCGCCGCTGTTTCTTGGAAAGTTAAATAAGCAAGAACTTCGTGACCGTTTGCTTTTGCCCATTCTTCTGACGCGAGAAGGACACATGATGCACCATCAGTTAGTGGAGTCGAGTTACCCGCAGTCATCGTACGCGCATCGCCTTTACCAAACGCTGGTTTTAACTTCGCAAGTTTTTCTACTGATGAGTCTGCACGTAAGTTGTTGTCACGTTCTAAACCTAGGAATGGCGTAATCAGGTCATCGAAGAAACCTTCTTCATATGCAGCTGCCATTTTTTGATGTGAAGATGCCGCAAGTTCATCTTGCGCTTCACGAGAGATACCCCATTCAAGTGTCGTAATTGCTTGATGGTCACCCATAGAAAGACCTGTACGTGGTTCACCGTTCTTCGGTGCATCCATCAAATCTTTAACATTAATTTTAGTTAATGCTTTTAGGCGGTCTTTACCCGTTTTAGCAATGTTCAATTCAAGTAAAGCTTTACGTAAACCATCACCAAAAGCGATCGGTGCATCAGAGGTTGTATCTACACCGCCAGCAACACCCACTTCGATTTGACCCAAAGCAATTTTATTAGCAACCAAGAAAGCAGCTTGTAAACCTGTACCACATGCTTGTTGAATATCGTAAGCAGGTGTTTCAGGAGCAAGTTCAGTATTGAGTACACACTCACGGGTCATGTTAAAGTCACGACTATGTTTTAACACTGCGCCAGCAACAACTTCACCAAGGCGTTGACCTTGAAGGTTGAAACGTTCAACAAGACCATTTAATGCAGCGGTGAACATATCGCTGTTTGATGCAGTGAAGTAAGCGCCGTTAGAACGAGCGAAAGGAATACGATTACCACCGATAATAGCAACGCGGCGAACTGTGTTTTGACTCATGATATTATCCTGTTGAACAGACGTTTGAGTTGTTGATTTTGAAGCTGTTTTAGGGTTTGAAGCGGGTGTCTTAGTACGTGTAGATGCACGACGAGGACGGCTTATTTTAGCGGCATCACTTGTAGACTTGGTTGCTGTGCCCGTACTTTTAGCGGTACGTGGCGTACTCTTTGATGTATTTGACACAGTTTCCGTAGTCGGAATTTCGACTGCTGGATTTTCTTGAGTTGTTTTGCTCATAAGGCTTTTCCAAGCATGTTGATGATCTTCTTGATGGCTACATTAGCATATTCACCAAAGGGGTAAATTGACTAAAATGACATTCGCTAAAGCATTCAGGTCAAGCCATCTGCGGTTTAACTCAAGTATGATTCCATGGAAACTGATGGAACTATTGAAATATAAGTATCTGACATCATCTTGAAGTTAAAGGGATATCTTCAGATCCATCAAAAATTAATCTGTATGAGAGATAATAAACATGACTGATCAATACCAAACATTTGCAAAATCTCCTATTGGTAAATTTGTCATCAAAAATTTAGGTTTACCATCACCGACTTTTTTAGAGCGTTTTGAGTCTGCAACACCTGTAGTTAAAGGTGCGGTTTTATTCGGTGCAGCGCCTGCTTCAACATTATCTGGTGCTATTGCACAAGTCTTGGCAAATATTCATGCCAATAGCTATGCAGGCAATAATGCTGAATTACAACAAGCTGCGGCAAAATCAGGTCTAAACTTAAGCGCATTCAACGAAGGCG
The DNA here is from genome assembly GCF_013418655.1 of Acinetobacter sp. YH12128. Taxonomy (NCBI): domain Bacteria; kingdom Pseudomonadati; phylum Pseudomonadota; class Gammaproteobacteria; order Moraxellales; family Moraxellaceae; genus Acinetobacter; species Acinetobacter sp. YH12128. The sequence goes on from NZ_VPBO01000028.1 coordinate 27,333, forward strand.
ATAAAGAGTCTAAGTTTAAAGTTGTGGTGTTTGATGCTTCAGGTATTCAAAATTCAGAACAACTTCATGCGCTTTATGCATTCTTTAATCCAATTGCACGTCAAATTCAGGCGTCTGGTCGCGTTGTCGTTGTTGGTACAACACCAGAAACTGCGAAAACTGTGAAACAAGCCATTGCACAACGTGCATTAGAAGGTTTTGTAAAATCAGTCGGTAAAGAGTTTAAGAAAGGGATTGCTGCACAGTTAGTCTATGTGGACGAAGGTGCTGAAGCAAACTTAGAATCTGCATTACGTTTTGTAATTTCACCACGTTCAGCTTATGTATCGGGTCAGGTGATTCGTGTATCTAAAGCAGATGTTGTGGATGTTGATTGGAATAAGCCGCTTGCAGGCAAAACAGCTGTTGTAACAGGTGCAAGCCGTGGTATTGGTGAAGCAATCGCACATGTATTGTCACGTGATGGCGCGCATGTGATTTGTTTAGACGTTCCACAGCAGCAAGCAGACCTTGACCGTGTTGCAGGTGAAATTGGCGGTTCTACGCTCGCGATTGATATTACTGCAAACGATGCCGGTGAAAAAATCAAAGCGGCTGCAGCTGCTCAAGGTGGTTTGGATATCATCGTGCACAATGCAGGGATTACCCGTGACAAAACTTTGGCCAATATGAAACCTGAGCTTTGGGACTTGGTGATTAACATTAACTTGTCTGCGATTGAGCGTGTAAATGATTACCTTCTTGAAAATGATGGCTTCAATGCAAATGGTCGTATTGTGTGCGTATCTTCTATTTCAGGTATCGCAGGTAACTTAGGTCAAACCAATTATGCTGCTTCTAAAGCAGGTGTTGTTGGTGTGGTTAAATTTACTGCTCCATTATTGAAAAATGGCGTAACCATTAATGCTGTTGCTCCAGGCTTCATTGAAACGCAAATGACTGCTGCGATTCCATTTGCAATCCGTGAAGCAGGTCGTCGTATGAACTCGATGAGTCAAGGTGGTTTACCTGTAGACGTTGCTGAAACGATTGCGATGTTTGCTTCAACGGCATCGACAGGCTTGAACGGTAACGTGGTACGTGTGTGTGGTCAAAGCTTGTTAGGGGCTTAATACATTCCTCTTAAAACTCCCTCTCTTTAAAGGAGAGGGCTAGGGAGAGGTAAAAATTTGCTATAAATGGAATGGGGCTAACCCTCATTCTAGCCTTCTCCTCGAGCCATATATGGCGCAAGAGAATAGGCTTTTAAAACATTGAAATAAAAACTTCCAAAGGTTTAGTATGAATACTCGCCATTTTAGTCAACTTCCAAAACCTTATTTAGCCTATCCAAAAGTGATTCAAGGCTTGATTTTTAAAAAGTCTAAAGCTGAAAAAGTGCTGCCGCAAGTTGAATATGTGGTGGATTCATTTAAGGTTGATCAAAAGCATTTAAAAGCCTATAACGAAGTGTGTGGCTTTAAAAACAATGGTTATATCCCAGCGATTTATTTGGCTGTGCTTTCTCAAAGTTTGCAAATGCATATGATGACCACGGAAGCTTTTCCTTTTGCGATCTTAGGTTTGGTACATATTCGTAACCAAGTGAAGCAATATCGCAAAGTCGGTGTGAATGAAACACTGTCATTGTCATGCAAATTTGGTGAATTACAGCCACATGATAAAGGCGTGCAATTTGACTTTATTACCACTGCAAAAGTGGGCGATGAAGTGGTTGTAGAATCATTAACCACGTATTTAGCACGTCAAAAAACAGAGAACAAAGCTGCGGCAAAATCTACCGAAACAAAGCCAGCAGAGTTGCAAGTTCAAGCTGAATGGAATGTTTCTGAAAATACCGGTCGCCGTTATGCGTTGACTTCTGGTGACTTTAACTTAATTCATATTCATGCTGTAACAGCAAAAGCGTTTGGTTTTAAACAAGCTATTGCACATGGTATGTGGAGTAAAGCTAAAGCCTTGTCGAGCTTAACTTTGCCAGATGCCTATGAAGCAGATGTATGGTTTAAATTACCGATGTATTTGCCTTCTCAAGTTGAGTTCCTTACTGCACAAACGGGTAAAGATACAGAGTTTGCCATTCGAAATAGTAAGAACAAAAAACCGCATGTCGCGGGAAGTGTGAAGGCACTTTAAGACTTAAGCCTAAATCGATATCGATTTAGGCTTTTTTGTTTTAATCTCAAGCGATTCATATTCAAAGGAATGATGATGCAGGCGCTCAAAGAATATCTATTTGCACAGAAGAATAATTATCAAGGTACGGTTGACGAGGCGTTTCAAGATTTGGCGGCGCAATTTAGCCGGATGCAGGATGCTCGAACCCACTTAGGCGGAGCCGCCTTAGTGGTGTATTTTAAAGGTCAAAAAGTCGTAGATATTTGGACTGGTAAAAGGTCAGCCGAAGAAGCTTGGCAGGCCAATACACCCTCAGTCTGTTATTCCACGGGTAAAGGCGTACTTGCAACGCTTGCACATATCTTAGTGAGCGAAGGCTTTCTAGATTACGATACTCCCGTTGCCGTATATTGGCCGGAGTTTGCTCAAAATGGTAAGTCGGATATCACATTAAGGCACATGCTGAGTCATCAAAGTGGTTTATACGATATCCGTAATATCATTGAAACAGCATCTGAAATGGCTGATTGGCCACATATGCTTAAAGTCATCGAACAAGCTAAGCCACGTTTTGAGCCGACAACTGATGCGGCATATCAACCGTTAACCTTCGGTTGGCAAGTAGGTGGTGTACTTGAAAAGGCCACTGGTCGACCGCTTGCTGAACTAATGCAACACTATTTGGTTGAGCCTTTGGCATTGGATCATGCATTTTTTGGCGTACCAGAGCATCAACTTGGTAAGGTTGCACGCTTGATCCCGAAAAAGAAAAAAGAAGAACGTGCTGTAGATACATCTGCACAAGAAAATACCCAAGCGCAGACAACGAAAAAAAAGACAGAGACACGAAAAGCGTCAATCTTTGATCAGCTTCTGCAACTTTCTGGACAAAATTTGCAAGACTTTCAAGATGGTATGATTCCTAAAGGAATGCGCAAGTTTTCATTTTTTAGTGATGAGGGTTTACAAGCCATTATTCCTGCGGCAACAGGCGTATTTAGTGCCAATAGTTTAGCGAAAATCTATGCAATGCTAGCCAATCATGGCCAGTGGCAAGGACAGACCTTAATCACAACACAAGTTTTTGATTCTTTAAGTGAAATTCAATATAAAAAACGTGATCGTATTATGCCTTTACCGATGAATTGGCGTTTGGGATATCATCGAATTTTGACTTTAGGCAAATCGAGTCAAGGTTTTGGACATATTGGTTTTAATGGTTCTGGGGCCTGGTGCGATCCGCAGCGTGATTTAAGTTTTGCTTATACACATAACTTTGCGACGGGTTCAATCACTGGCGATTATCGCTTATGGGGCTTAACTCAAGAAACGCTACGCTGTGCAGACAAAGCACTTAAAGGACGTAAGGGCTGGCTTTAAGATACTTCCGGATAGAACAGGAATTGGGGAAATGTGAAAAATATGCTATTTTCCCACGCAGTTTTAGACTGTTGTGATATCCCTATGAAAAAAGTTGTTTTGATTCCCTTAGTCGCAACGTCGGCAATGTTGGGTTGTCAGGATTCAACTCAAACGAAAGCAAAAGAGATAGAAGCGATTACTGCCGAAAAACAGCAAGCTGCATGGGTCGGTGATTTTAAAGGTACCACGCCGTGTATGGGCTGTCTTTCTCGTTGTGAAGATTGTCCTGGCATGGCTGTGGCTATAGAGCTACATGAAGACCAAACCTATACACTCACTCGTGAAAGTCTAAGTGGTCATAACGAAGTAGAAGTGCTAAAAGGTGTAATTCGTTTTAAAAATGAATCAAAGCAGCAGCTAGAACTTATGAATGTGCAAACGCGCAATCTATTGTATGTAGATTTGGATCAGCAATTACTTGAAATTCGGGAAGACCAGACGGCGAAACGCTATCAAATGCAGAGTGATTTTTTGCTTAAGCGGGCAGAGACTTAATTATAATTAAATCGTTCTTTCTTTACGTAGTTTGTCAGTCATGATAAAAAACCACTTTATAGTCTAATTTTTATAAATAATGATAAAAAAAGAATTATCAATTACGGAGTTATTTGGAATTTTATCCATAGCAGCCCTCACAATTTCTGTTATTTCGAATGCATTTTTCTATTACTCTTTAGATGCTATATGGATAATGTCTGTTTTATCTCCATCATTTTATATTTTTGAAATTATTAAGGTATTAGTCTTAAGTTGTTCAGTCATAGCCGTAGTTGGTGTTCTATTAGATTTCTATAAATTTTTATTTAAACAATATTGCAAAAGTAAGCCTAAAAAGAAAATTTTAGTTTCTAATCATATTACGGAAGCAGAGCTGAAAGAAAAAATCGAACAGTTTTTAAAAAAGCATAAGCTGCTACAAGCTATATTTGTCATTATTGTATGTGTTAGTGGGCTAATTACGCTCTATGTAAATAACTTTATTGGTCAAACTTCAATGCTATGGGGTGCTGTTCTAATTGGTATAACTCTCAATATTTTTACCGATGATGAAGTGCGCAGAGATAAACCACTTAAATTTTTGGTGTTAACCATTCTTGCCATATTTGCTACCTGTTTTTCTGCACAGTTAAAATTAAATGATATAAAGAAGTCGCCTGTAGCTACATTGAAAATCAAAGACGTAAATAAATGGTATGTTCTGGACAGTTTTCAAGGTAATGTAATCTTGTTTAATGATTCAGAAAATAAATCAAATATTAAAGTCGTTAAATTCGAAGATATTGATCGAATTAGTTCCACTGACTAAGAACTTCATTCACTCTTAGACAAAAAAACAGTATGCTTACACCTGTAAAAAGGAGCATACATGTATCAAGTACTTGCACGAAAATACCGTCCACGAAATTTCATTGAACTCGTGGGGCAAAACCATGTGTCACGCGCACTTACCAGTGCCTTAGAACGTGGTCGGTTACATCATGCGTATTTATTTACAGGTACTCGTGGCGTGGGTAAAACCACCATTGCCCGTATTTTGGCAAAATGTCTGAACTGTGAAACAGGTGTAACCTCAACGCCTTGTGAAGTCTGCCCAACGTGTAAAGCAGTAAATGAAGGTCGTTTTATTGATTTAATTGAAATCGATGCGGCATCACGGACCAAAGTTGAAGATACCCGAGAACTTCTCGACAACGTTCCTTATGCACCAACCCAAGGTCGCTTCAAGGTTTATCTAATCGATGAAGTACATATGCTCTCTACGCATTCATTTAATGCGTTATTAAAGACTCTCGAAGAACCGCCAGAGCATGTGAAGTTCTTATTTGCAACCACAGATCCACAAAAATTACCGATTACTGTCATTTCACGTTGCTTGCAATTTACTTTGCGTCCTTTAGCCGTGGATGAAATCACCACGCATCTGACCGATATTTTACAAAAAGAACAAATTCAAGCGGAGCAAGATGCGATTTGGCAAATTGCTGAATCGGCTCAAGGTTCACTGCGTGATGCATTGTCACTAACTGATCAAGCCATTGCCTATGGTCAGGGTTCAATTCAGCACCAAGATGTTAAAGACATGTTGGGCCTAATTGACCGTACGATCATTTATGATTTGATTTTAGCCATTCATCAAAATCAGCGTGAGCGCGTGAGTGCTTTACTCATGCAATTCCGTCAACAAGCACTGGATGTTTCACTGGTATTAGATCAGTTGATTTCGACTTTGCATGAACTGGCATTATTACAATACTTGCCAGACTTAGCGTTGAAATATAGCGCTGAGATCAATCAAAAAATTATGCAATTGTCGCAGTTGATTTCAGCTCAAGATTTGCAGTTGTATTATCAAGTCGCATGCAAAGGTCGGGCAGACTTGCAGTTGGCAGTCACGCAAGAGCAAGGTTTTGAGATGTGTGTGCTGCGTCTATTAGCATTCCGACCATTACAGCCAAACGAAATGTTGGCCTCTGCCGTACAGCAAGAGTCAGCCGCACAGCCACAGCTTGCTCAAAATCAGGCCGAAACAGTTCAGCCGACTCAAACACAGTCTTTGCAGCAACCCAATACCGTTGTTGAGTCTGCTGCACAGGTTGCCACTGTTGAGCAGCCTGAAGCTGTACCCGCTGTAGACACATCGCCAGCTTTCGATGATTTTGATGATTCACATTATGATGACGATGATGGCTATGTTTCTGCACCTGCAGTCGATGAACCTTCATCTGATGATTTTTTAGATGATCCTGAAGAGGATGTGATTAGCCAAACTTCTACAGCATCTACATCAAATGGCACTCTAGATACGCAAGAGGTTGCATCTGTTGAATCTGTAGCGACACAGCAAAATGACACGCTTGTTATGGATGCCGTGGCAGAAGATACATTATTTGATTTAGATCCGACGCCGAGTACTGAAACTGAAGAAGTTGATGTAAGCGCTATAAATTTTGAAGATATTGCACCTTTAGAATCAACAGCTTTAGAGTCAACAAGTACACAGACTGAAACGACTCAGCCACATTTGACAGATGTAGTTGAGCCACAGCATGAGGTGAATGAATCAGTTTCGGGGGCTCAAGATCACAATGGTTTTGATCTAGCATCACCACAAGTTACGCTAAGTTCAGTTTCTTCGGATGCTGTTCAAACGGGTTCATCTTCTACTTTGATGCCACAAGATATTTTGACTTTACAGCCTCAAAACCTAGAAGGTGAGTGGACGGTCGAAAAGTGGGAGTATTGGTTCCGTAATAGTCAACTTTCACCTGCGGTACAAGAGTTGGCGCAGCATGGAATTATGCGCGGTACGATTGACGGTGAATCGACTTTCCATATTCCAAAGCGGTACGAAGCTTTAGTGACTCAATTACAGCATGTATTGGAACAAGCGATTCATACGCAATGGTCAAAATGTCGTTTCCATATCAGCTTTGAAGATGTCGAAGAAACCACACCATATGCTTTACAACATGTCCGCAAGGAAAAGGCCTTTGCACGTGCAAATGAGTTATTACATGCAGAGCCTGTTGTGAAAGACTTACTCAAAAGCTTTGATGGTGAGTTGCAAAATATCCAGCTCAAATAAGTTTTAAGCTGGATATAAAAATTAAAGTAAAAACTGAGTTAAAGCATCTCGCATTTCATCGGGTATCGAGGTGCATTTTCTTGTTTGGCGGTCGACAAACACATGTACGAAATGTCCTTGGGCTGCAGCCTCATTTTGTCCTTGTTTAAAAATAGCCAAGTCATAGCGCAGTGAAGAATTACCAATTTTTTCAATCGCAACCCCAACTTCAATGATTTCTGGATAGGACAGTTCTTGTAAAAAACTGCAGGCTGAATCGACCACTAAACCGATGATCGGGGTATTTTGCAAATCAAAACCGGCATGTTGAATCAAGAGTGCATTTGCAGCGGTATCAAAATAGCTGTAATAGGTGACATTATTAACGTGGCCATACATATCGTTGTCTGCCCAACGCGTTTGGATTGGAAATAAAAATCGATAGTTTTGGCGGCGTTTAGTTTCAGGTTTCATCGTTGGTATTTTCTTTATTTCAAAAATGAGTGAACTTTAGGCATAAATTGATTGGTAAATCTGGCGTGCATCTTCAAACTGCAGTTCTCGCGGATTATTTTGTAATAGTCGTGTTTGTAATAATGCGTCTTCTGCTAAACGATCGAGCATATTTTCAGGCACATTCAGTTGGCTGAGTTTTAGCACCAAACCGCTCTGATCTAAATGATTTTGCATATGATCAATAAATAAATCACATAAACCATCGGTACAGCCCGTACTGTATGGGTCTAGCCAACTCATAAGTTCTGCATAATGCTGCTTGGCCTGAGGTGCATTAAACTTTAACACTTCAGCGAGAACCAGTGCATTGGTATGACCATGCGAGAGATGAAAGTGTCCACCGAGTGGATAGGCGAGTGCATGCACCGCTGCAACTGGTGCATTAGCAAAGGCCTGACCTGCAAGCATTGAACCGACTAGCATGTGCTGACGCGCTTCGAGGTTATGTCCATCTTGTAAAACCACTGCTAAGTTTTTATTTAATAAACGCAAAGCTTGTTTGGCGAGCATATCCGCATACGGATTTTTTTTAATTTTTGACGTATAGGCTTCAATGGCATGCACCATGGCATCGATACCTGTCGCTGCGGTAATATGTGCGGGAAGATTTAAAGTAAAGTTCGCATCGAGGATACAGACATCGGCATACAGTACAGGGGAGACGATACCAGTTTTGGTGGTTTCACCTGTAGTGACGATAGAGATTGGTGTGACTTCAGAGCCGGTCCCTGCCGTTGTCGGGATCAAAATGAGCGGTAAGCGTGGTCGTTTTGCATTAGCAACACCATATAAATCACTGATCTGTTGTGTTTGCTTAGGATGAGCCAAGATCGCGATAATTTTAGCCACATCCATTGAACTGCCACCGCCAAAACCAATAATCAAATCTACTTTTTCATTCTTGGCAAATTGAACTGCATCCAAAACTATATGTTCTGCAGGGTCAGCTTGAATACTGGAATAAATTACATAGTCTTGATGGATACTTTCTAAAATATCCAAAATGGGTAAATGTAATTGTTGTTGCAACATACCGGGGTCGGTCACAAACATGACACGTTTGGCTTGAAAGTCGCCTAGGACCTCTCTCAGTTGGGAAATAGAGCCTAAGCCTGAAATAATATTGCTGACGGTTTGAAACTGAAATTGACTCATTGGCTTATCCCTAATTTTTTATATCCAAATAAACATTATTCTTGAGTGTTGATATAGGATTCATCCTGTAAATAACTTAACATAAGACGCTTGAAATAAAAGTAGTCTTGAGGTTGTTATGTCATCCAGCACGCCATATAAGGTGTTGTGTGTTTGTTTAGGAAATATTTGCCGTTCACCTACGGCTGAAGTGGTTCTCAGACATTTTTGTGATGAAGCGCAACTCAATATTCACGTCGACTCTGCGGGTACGAGCAATTATCATCCGGGCAAAGCGCCTGATCTTCGTAGCCAACAGCATGCAAAATTACGAGGCTATAACTTATCTGCATTACGCGCACGTCAGTTAACGGTTCATGATTTTATTGAATTTGATTTGATTTTGGCCATGGACTACGAAAATTTAGACAATATTCAAAACCTCATGCAAAAGGCGCAGCAACAATTCGGTCAACTACGTGCACAAGTGTCTTTGATGAGTCAACATGATCACCAATATCCGCAACAAGAAGTACCAGATCCGTACTATGGTGGTGATGCAGGGTTTGAACATGTATTAGATCAATGCGAATCTAGCAGTCAGGCTTGGGTCAATTATTTAAAAACTCAGTTACAAGCACAGCAAAAAAATTAAGGTTTAAGAATGCAAATTCAAACACAGGTTCAGCTTAAGCCATTTAATACATTAAGCCTCGATGCTGTAGCATCTCATTATGTACGTGTTCAATCGGTAGAAGATATCCAAGCAGCGCTCGACTTTGCCAAAGCTGAGCAATTAAATGTATTGGTACTTTCAGGAGGCAGTAATATGCTGTTGCCTGAGCAAATACATGCTTTAGTGATGCATATGGATATTCAAGGGATTGAATATGTACAAGACGATGCCGATACACAGACTTTAAAAGTGGGTGCAGGGCAAGTGTGGCATGACTTTGTGCTATGGACGACGGCACACCAGTTTTATGGCTTACAAAATTTAGCATTGATACCCGGTTTAGTCGGTGCTTCACCTGTGCAAAATATTGGAGCTTATGGTGTTGAGGCGGGTGAATTTATTGAATCTGTGCAGGTCTATGACCGAGTAACAGAACAGCAAAGTAGTATTAGCGCTGCCGATTGTCATTTTTCATATCGCCATAGTATTTTTAAAGATGAGCCAGAGCGTTTTATTATTACGCATGTGACTTTTAAACTTTTAAAACATGCCGATTTAAAATTAAATTATGGTGATTTAAAGCAGGCGGTAGGCGAAGACTTAAGTGCAGAAAACCTACAACAACAAGTCATTCATATCCGTCAAACCAAACTTCCAGATCCGAAAGAATTTCCAAATGTCGGAAGTTTCTTTAAAAATCCTGTGATTAGCCAGCAAGCCTTTGACCAAATTGCGCTGCAATTTCCAAATTTACCCCATTATCCACAACCGAATAATGCGGTAAAACTGGCAGCTGGCTGGTTGATTGATCAAGCGGGTTGGAAAGGGAAATCTGTGGGTTCAGTGGGTATGTTCCATAAGCAAGCTTTGGTGTTGGTCAATTATCAGGACGCCACGCTGCAAGATGTACGTACAACTTACAAAGCTGTACAACATGATGTTTTTGAAAAATTTAATATTGAACTACATCCTGAGCCTGTATTATTTGATACAAATGGCTTGATTCGATCTCACGCAGATTAATAAAAACATAGGTTTTAGATTTATGCATAAAACACATTGGATGGTTCGCTTAGTACAAATTGCCGCAGTGCTATTTGTACTTTTGGGCTGTCTGATGATTTTTATCTATACGCCGTTTTATTCTAAATTGATCGTTAAAAGTTTAAATTATTTCGTTCCTGTAGAAGTCAATCAGCTCGCAGCGCAAAGTCAAAAACTCGGTGCTTTGAGTGATGATGATAATTATGAGCCGGGTTCTGACTTATGGATCGCGCGCCAAGCGTATTTAAAACTCATGGAGCAAGCCATACAGTCTGATGAGCCTCAAGACTTGACCCTTATACAAGCGCGTTATAAGGCTTTACAGCAGCTCATTGAAGAAGAACATGAAAAAGAAATAAGTGATAATCAAAAGGACATACCGAAAGTTCCTTTGCTGAATCCTTCTGCATCCGAGGCGGCATCCTCTGAAGCAATGGCGGAAAATCCTGCTCAAAAAATGAAAGAGCTGCTCGAACTCAATAGTGCGGAAAATAAAGGACTCATGACGCAATATACAGAGTTCTTAAAAACTCATGAAATTGAACAAGCTGCTTCAGAAGCGGAACCGATCGATGATGAAACCTATCTTGATCTAGCCAAAATGAAAGATAAAACCCTGAAGCAGCCAACCGCAGATCCGTATGCGATCGTGGTGTTAGGTGGTGGCTTAACTTTAGATAAAAATGATAAAGATATCGTGGTGAATGACTACACACGACTTCGACTGGAAAAAACACTCGATGTCGAACGCGCACATAAGTTACCGATTGTACTGAGTGGTGTGGAAGCACCGTATATGCAAGCTTGGTTAAAGCAATATGATGTCGATGCGAAATTGCTTGAAAACCGGAGTATGAATACTTGCGAAAATTCACGCTTTAGTTCGTTATTGTTACAGAAAAAAGGCGGCGCACCGACGGTTATTTTAATCACCGACCAATATCATATGCCTCGAACACGGCGTTTATTTGCATTAAATGGTATTGAAACCATTCCTGTTGTTGCACCTATGCCAACGACATTAACCACATGGCGACCAAGTGAAAAAAATTATGATCATAGTCGTCGTGCCAATTATGAATTATTAGCTACCTTACGTGACGTTTGGTTTGGCTCAAGTGACTGTCGGGAGGTCCCATAATGTCAGATATCCCATTTCTTAATCCTTCGATTCTTAAACAATTAGATCTTCCAGTTCCAAGTCGAGAATTAACCCCACAATTATTAGAACCGCTAAATTTAAATCGGCCGTTTGAGCCTAGTGTCGAAATACAATCTTATCGACGACTCTACGGCTTAGATGCCTTGAACTGCGAACATTGGCAAGGCTATGTAGAAATGCCTTTGTTCAAACTACATGTACAAGTGTTTCAACCGAAACTAAAGGCTGAAACAGATGTCATTAAAGGCACTGTATTTTTATTACATGGTTATTTAGAGCATAGTGGAATATATCAGCCGATTATTCGTGAGCTCTTAGATCAAGGTTTTAGTGTTTTGACCTATGATTTACCGGGGCATGGTCTAAGCAATGGCTCGCCAGCCAGTATTCAAAACTTTGACCATTACCAACAAGTTTTGGAAGCGGTATATCGTTATGTGAAACATGCAGCTCAATTACCGACACCGTGGTTAGGGATTGGGCAGAGTACGGGTGGTGCGATTTGGCTGCATCATCTGTTAGATTTTGCTGAACATCGCAAAAACCCTTATGTCGAACGAGTTTTATTATTATCTCCGCTGATTCGCCCTGCAAAAACGGCATGGTGGCATAACTCGGTTGGATTAGGCATTATTCGTCGTATTAAACGTGAAGTGCCACGTCATTTTAGACGGAATAATCACAACCCTGAGTTTTTACGTTTTGTACGTTTAAAAGATCCTCTACAACCTCGAATGATGGGGATGGACTGGATTTTGGCCATGTCAAAATGGATGCAGGAAATGGAAGAGCGACCTGCATGTCGTATTCCAGTGTGGTTAGCTCAAGGCGCACAGGATCAGACGGTGGATTGGCGTTATAACATTGAGTTTATACGTCGTAAATTCCGTTTACAGACGCTTCTCATGCTTGAAGAAGGTTCACATCAGCTGATTAATGAACGTGCCGATATTCGTGCTGCATTAACAGGTTTGATCCCGGCATTCTTGCATGCTCAATCGAATAGTAAGTCTTATTACTAACTGATGTTACGCACGTAAAAGTAATTACGCATTTTTAAAATGATTTTTAATTTTATTCGACGGAGTCTTACATCTAGAGATTAAATAAAAGGATTAGCCTTCGGCTGGAGGTACTCTTACGAAACATTGTTTCTCATTAGGCAAAATGAGAAGCAAAGCTTCGCAAGGAAACCATCTTGCGGTGCAATGCACCTCACTGACAAAACTCGTTCACTAGCATCTACTTATTCAAACTATCGCAAAAACTTTTTTGATTAGATGTCGTCCTGTCTCAAACACTTGCGGATGACGTTGCCGCGTATCGTTCTTTTATTTGAATCAAATTGCGCTTCTGGTGTTACTGCGTAACATTAGTTACTAATCAGGACGTTTATAAATGAATCAGTGTTATTGATCTAGACGAAAAAAAAGAGGCGTAGTCGCCTCTTTTTTATGCGGTAAGGATTAGAACTTTTCTAGATGGGCCATATTCCACATACGGAAATAGAAGTTTTCCTCATCTTTATTTTCACAGCTGAGTAGCTCCCCATCTTTTAACCAAAAATGTAGCTGTGCATAGTTTTTAATTTCACGGTTATTAATCCGCTGCGCTAGATGGTGCGCACGGATATCTGATGGATGTTGTAAACCTGCTGAGGCAATAAGTTCAGATAAGCCATGCAAGGTATTTTTGTGGAAATTAAAAACACGTTCTGCTTTGGTCGGAACATGGATGGCTTTTTGACGGTCTTTGTCCTGCGTTGCAACGCCAACTGGACATTGGTTGGTATGACAGCTTTGAGCTTGAATACACCCGACTGCAAACATAAAGCCACGAGCTGAGTTGACCCAATCTGCGCCAATCGCCATGGTACTGGCAATATCAAAAGCACTAATAATTTTACCACTGGCACCGACTTTAATTTTTGAACGCAAGCCTGCACCAATCAGGGTGTTATTGACAAAGAGTAGGCCTTCACGCAGTGGTGTCCCCATATTATCAATCAGTTCTATAGGTGCAGCGCCAGTCCCACCTTCAGAACCATCCACCACGATAAAATCAGGTGTGATCCCCGTATGTAACATGGCTTTTACGATACTCATAAATTGCCACGGTTGCCCGATACACAGTTTAAAACCCACAGGTTTGCCTTCTGACAGTTCGCGCAATTGCTGAATAAATTGCATCATTTCTATAGGGGTGCTAAAGGCAGGATGGCTAGATGGCGAGATACAGTCATGTTCACGGCTGACACCACGGATTTGAGCAATCTCTTCGGAAATTTTGTCTTTAGGTAAAATGCCACCATGGCCTGGTTTTGCACCTTGAGATAATTTGATCTCAATCATTTTGACTTGAGGGTGCTTGGCTTGTTCAGCAAAACGTACAGGGTCGAATTGACCATCAATCGTACGGCAGCCAAAGTAACCACTACCGAGTTCCCAGACAATGTCGCCACCATTTTCCAAGTGATACGGACTAATACTGCCTTCACCGGTGTCATGGTAGAAATTGCCCATTTTTGCGCCTAAGTTTAAGGCACGAATGGCATTGGCACTTAAACTACCAAAGCTCATCGCAGAAATGTTTAATATCGATGCGCTATACGGTTGCTTGCATTGTTCATTGCCAATGTTAATACGGAATGTTTCAGGAATGGCAGGAATGCAAGGTGACAAGGAGTGATTAATAAAGCGGTAATCATTTTGGTAAACATCAACAATTGAACCAAATGGTTTATCTGCATTTTGGTTTTTTGCACGTTGATAGACCAAACTACGCTGCATACGAGAAAAGGGCAGAGCATCTTGATCAGATTCAATAAAATATTGGCGAATTTCAGGTCGAAATTCTTCAAATAGAAAACGAAAGTGCCCCATGATGGGGTAATTTTTTAAGATCGAATGTTTGTTTTGTATGACGTCATACAAACCCAATAAACTCAAAAGCCCAGTAATGACCCAGATACTATTCAATAAGGTTTGTGGAATGAAATATTGAATATAACGAGGGGAATAACCTAAATGAAAACTCGAAATGAGTAGGAAGATAAAAATACAAGCAAACCAAATGGAATGCCGAGAAAAAAAAGTATTTAGTAGCTTGTGGCGAATAGTTTGCGCTGGACTGGCCATATTTTGAAAAATCTTATTCAGCTCATTTGCTCATAATTTGCCGAGTTTATGCACAATGCTCAAGCTTTAATTTGTTGATTCAGTGTAGCATTTATAAAAAGCAGCACTGAAGTTGAATGATTTTTTCATTTAAAGCCAAATGAGATAAGAAAAGCAGGATTGTTCTTTAAGAAAATTTATGAAAAGTAGCGCGGTTCTTGTTATTTCACAGTGAACAAAATGGAGGTTATAGTGATTTTACTTTCTAAACACGAGGTGCTGAATATGACTATGAAATCTATTCGTTATAATAATGCCGACCTAGCCTGCCTATGTCAGTAATTGATTATAGCCATGAGAAATTAGCGCTACGGCATAAGGTATTCAGCAGATACGTATGCTGTAGTTCCTTTGACCTAAACGACTAAAATTACAAAAATATTCTAAGAAATTATCCAGTCCCAGCGTTGGGACTTTTTTATGTGTTGATATTTTAAGGGAAAATCTAAGCATAAATAATGTACTAGATATTCATTATGCGTTAGAAGTTGTCACCTCAAATAAAAGAATGATACGCGGTAAGGTCATCCGCAAGTGTTTGAGACAGGACTACATTTATTTAAAAATGTTTTTGCGATACTTTGAATAAGTAGACGTTAGTGAACGAGTTTTGCGGATGACAATGGTTTTGGGTACTTTTGCCGAAACAAAAGTACCTCCAGCCGAAGGCTAATTCCTTTATTTAAACCCTAGATGTAAGACTCCGTCGAATAGACTTAAAAATCATTTTTAAAATGCGAAATTAGGGTCTGTTGACATTTGTTGATTAAAAAAATAGCGAGATAGTAAAATTAAATCGCCAAACCCAATTTTACACTCGCTATGCCTCGAACAATGCTAAATGATCAACACTGGTCCAAGTTACTT
>NZ_VPBO01000029.1:0-36648 GCF_013418655.1 Acinetobacter sp. YH12128
CAAGTAACTTGGACCAGTGTTGATCATTTAGCATTGTTCGAGGCATAGCGAGTGTAAAATTGGGTTTGGCGATTTAATTTTACTATCTCGCTATTTTTTTAATCAACAAATGTCAACAGACCCTAATGTTAAATATTTAATTTTTTATTCAATGAAGGGAATTTTACTCTCTCGAGGCAAATCTGGGAATAATGTGTAAATCATATCAGGATTCTTTTGCAGACCCGCACCATCAATGTATTTCCATTCCTTACTTTCAATTGGACGTACTGCAAGCATGAAGGACAGATCACCTGTCATTTTGCGGCCATTCATAGAAATCGTGACTTGTTTGGGTACTGCACAAAACTCATTTCTGCCAATGATATAACTTTGTTTAGGAGCATATGTTTCAACTTGAGAGACATATATTTTATTTTGTTTAAAGGAGTTTGCAGCAAGTTCTAATATTGCATTATATTTATCTTTACCGCCTGCATAATTGATTATAGATGATTCTGTTTTTTCGGCGATTAATGCATAGTTACCCTTATTCAAGGCTGTGCCGATATCTTTAATTTCTTTGGCAATGATTTTTTCATAATCATCTTTACACTGCGTTGAATTCGCAAAAGCAGTTGCAGAGCTTGAAATTACGCCTGCAAAAAATATTCTAGTAATGAATAAAGTATAAGATTTAATCGACATTAAAGAGTTACTCTGTATTTGAATTTGTCTGTCAATGAAACGTTGAGACATAAGCTGGAACTGTTAAAACTAAAAACGAATGCGTATATTATTTATTTTGATCAAGATAATTATTCGACACCTTCACATAATTCTGTGCTGAATAAGGCAAGAACGCTTTTTCTTTATCGGTCAGTGGTCGAACTTTCTTAACAGGACTACCGACATATAAATAACCACTTTCAAGAACTTTATTGGGTGGAACAAGCGAACCCGCGCCAATCATCACATCATCTTCAACAATTACATCATCTAAAATAATCGTACCTATACCGACTAAAACACGATTACCAATGGTACAACCATGTAATTTCACGTGATGACCAATCGTCACATCTTCACCAATAATCAGTGGAAAACCTTCAGGCTTATCGGCTTTTTTATGACTCACATGCAACATTGAGTGATCTTGCACATTAGAATTTTTACCAATACGAATGTGGTTTACATCACCACGAATCACAGCAAATGGCCATACCGAGACATTTTCAGCCAATACAACATCGCCAATCACCATGGACATTTCATCAATATAACAAGTGTCATGAATACGTGGGGATGTGTCTAAATAAGGGCGGATGTTTTGGCTCATAGGTAAGTCATCTACAGGTTTTTAGGCAGTATAAAATAAAAAAGCACCTAGACCGAAATCTAGATGCCTTCACTTTAGTCTTAATATCAAGTTTTCATCAAATTTAGAATAAGTTGCTAAAGAATTGTTTGATGTGATCAATCATTTTTGCAAAGAAACCAGCTTCTTCGACATTTTGTAGAGCGACAAGTGGTTTTTCAGCAATGACTTTGCCATTAAGCGTTGCAACGTATTTACCAACCACTTGACCTTGTTTTAAAGGAGCAGTCAATTTAGGTTGAACAACCAATTGAGTTTTAATGGCGTTCGCTTCGCCTTTAGGCATTGTCACGTTAAAGTTTTCAGCTAGGCCAACTTGAACTTCATTGTCTTTACCGTACCAAACTTTTGCTTTTGCAAGTACTTGTTTAGCAGGTTGAACTTTAACAGTTTCAAAGTTTGCATAACCCCAAGCTAAAATTTCACGTGTTTGTGATGCACGCTCGTTCATGCTTGGCGCACCAAAGATCACTGAAATTAAACGTAAAGGACCACGTTTAGCTGAAGTCGTTAAGCAGTAGCCAGCTTCTTCAGTATGACCAGTTTTTAAACCATCTACACTTGGGTCAGTATAAAGCAGGGCATTACGGTTGCCTTGCTTAATGCCATTGAACGTAAATTCTTTTTCAGAGTAGATCGGATAGTATTTTGAACTGTCATGAATGATATGTTGCGCAAGAGTCGCCATATCTTTGGCAGTCGAGAAATGTCCTTCAGCTGGCATACCTGTCGCATTGATGAATTGAGTATTCACCATGCCAATACGTTTCGCTTCTTGGTTCATCATGTGGGCAAAGGTGCCTTCATTGCCAGCAATATGTTCTGCCATAGCTTTAGAAGCATCGTTACCCGACTGAATGATAATGCCACGTAACATTTCTAATGCAGTTGCAGTACCGTTGAGCGGAACGTACATACATGACTCAGTGCTGCTGCCGCGACACCAAGCCGACTCATTCATACGTACTTTTTCATTTTCAGTTAGTTCACCGCTTAATAACTTTTGCTCAATGATGTAACTGGTCATCATTTTTGTCATTGAAGCAGGAGCTAATTTTTCGTTTTCATTTTTAGAAGCAAGGATTTGCCCTGTCTCATAGTCCATCAGCACATAAGATTTATTATTTAATTCAGGTGGTGCAGAAAGGACAGTTGCCGCGAATGAAAAACTAGGTGCAAGTAGTAATGCGGCAAGGGCGGTTTTTCGGGTCATTCTGGGTGGTTCCAATAACTTAGGTATAAGCACAAAGAGCCTAGCATTTTAGGACAAAGCTAGGCGGACTGCTATGGGGTGCAAGCGCTTATTTTAAAAGTATTGTAACCAATTGGTATTATTTGCTGTAAGCAGTCAATTCTTTGCAAATCATACCATTTTTTTTGTCACCAGCTTTCTTCGCATCAGACTGCGCTTCTTTTAAAGCTTCTTTAAAACTTTTTTGTTTGCTGAGCTGTTGTAAGGCATTTACAGGGTTCTTTTCATTCGGCATATATTCTTTGGCTAATTTTGCATAACCCGCTTCAAACTTCGGCTGATCTTTGTCATTCACCAGTTTTGGACAAACTTCAGAAAGTACATAAATAGCTGCAAGTTCTTGAGTGGTCACTTGAGGTGTAGGAGTCACTTCAATTTTTTCATCTGCGGCATGTGCAGACATGGTGGTGAACGCAAAAGCAGAAAGGCTAAGGGCACAAAGAGATTTTACAAAAAAGTTTTTCATTTAAATAACCTGTTAAATAACCTAAAAGATATCAAATAGCTAAAATTTATTAGCCAAGCTTAATCATATTTTGGGTAGAGATCAGTAGAAAATTGTATTGAAGCTGTTTAGAAATCAATACATTGTGAAAGAAAAAAGGATGAGGCTATAAGCGTCATCCTTTTTTGGCAGGTTTGATGCAATTAGGACTAACCTATTGAGAGGGCGTCCAAATCTGAATGATCAATTAACCTTCATAATTTAAAACGTCATCACAAACTGATTTTTGTTCAGCTTTATCAGTTTCTTTAGCAGCTTGACGTGCTTCTTCAAGAACTGATTTATATTCGCTGTCAGACTGTAGTTTTTCTAAAGTCATTGATTTATCAGAATAATCAGCAAGATATGTTTTAGTGAGTGCTTGAATGTTGGCATCAAATTTTGCATTTTGACCAATAATCGCAGGGCATACTTCTAACATGACTTGTGCAGATGCAATATCTTCTTTTACGATGGTATTGGCTTCTTCTTGAGTGAAGTCATTGTCTGCGACCACAGTTTGAGTCATGCAAGCTGCTAGAGCAAAGCCCAATAAACCACGAAGTGCTACGGTTTTATTCATTTTGTACACACACATTAATGCTGGATGTTGAAATGTAAATATATATAATTATTCATATATTTCAATAAAATGTTCTTGCGAGTCATTTTTAATTTTTTAGTAATGGAAATTTAGTTGTGAATATATTAATTGCCAATGATGATGGCGTTTTTGCTCCCGGTATCCAAGCTTTAGCACATGCATTGCGTCCTCTCGGTCGTGTGGTGATTGTTGCACCTGAAAGTGAACGCAGTGGTTTTTCAAGTGCACTGACTTTAGATCGACCATTACGACCTGTCGAAATTGCACCAAATATGTGGGCGGTAAATGGCACACCTGCGGACTGTGTGTATTTATCAATGAATGGTCTGTTCGATTTTGAATTTGATTTGGTGGTGAGTGGGATCAATAGCGGCGCAAATCTGGGTGATGATGTGCTGTATTCAGGGACGGTCGGTGCCGCATTTGAAGGTCGTCTAATGAAACAACCTGCGCTAGCCGTGTCTTTGGCTGGGCCGAATGTGCGTAGTTATAACAACCCTGAAGATTATGCCGTAGCTGCACAATGGGTGCATGACTTTATTGCCAATGGCTTACCTGCGCTACCTGCACGACATATTTTTAATATCAATATTCCAGATGTCGCTGAACTTCAAGGCACTAAAGTGACCTATCAAGGGCGACGTTTACAGTCCAAACCGATTACCAGTCATGTAGACCCGCGTGGTCGTCAAGTCTATTGGATTGGCTTGGCAGGTGAGGCTGTGGCAGAGCCTAAAAAAGGCTTAACGCATATCGAATCAGACTTCTTTGCAGTTGCAAATGGTTATGTCAGTGTAACGCCTATACAAATGGATGCTACAAACTATGAGATTTTGAATAACTTGCACTCAGAGTTATCTAAATCTTAAGTATTAATGTTATAACTTTGTGAAAATGGTTATGCCGCAACTTTTTTAGAGTGGATTTTTGCTAATCTTAGCCCATTCATAATGACTATATTTGAATTATTAGTGAGGAAGATGATGTCCCTGGTGTCACAATATCGCGTTATTGCCGCTCCTGCAGCATTATTTAAGACCCTTGTTTTATCTGCTGCGGTTGTTACGACTTTGGTCATGACTGGCTGTGCGTCAAAACCACAAATTAATAATGCGACCCGTTATGCGACTGCTCCGGATTATTATACAGTTCGTTCGGGAGATACTTTAAGTGGCATTGCCGCTCGCTATGGCTTGAGCTATGTCAGCATCGCAGAAATGAACGATATTGCCCAGCCTTATCGCATCTATGTTGGACAATCCATTCGCCTTAAAAATAGTGGCTCTCGTCGTACGACGTCTACACAAGCCATGACTCAAGCGGCACCAATTCAACGCCAAACGATTGCAATGCCAACGCAAACAGCGCCCGTGACTCAAGCTTCAACCACACCATCGACAGTGACGCGAACTACAGTTCCAACGCCTGTGGTCAGTTCTTCAAGTTTACGTTGGGTGAGTCCAGTATCGCGTCCTACGGTATTACAAGGCTATAACTTAGCATCGAATGTGAAAGGAACACGTTACGCAGGTAATACAGGTGATCCTATTTTTGCAGCAGCTGATGGTCAAGTGGTCTATGCCGCCGATGGTCTTAAAGAGTACGGCAATTTAATTTTGGTGAAGCATATTAATGGCTATATCACTGCATATGCACATAACAGTAAAATGAATGTCAAAAGTGGCGATACTGTGAAAGCAGGGCAGCAAATTGGTGAGATGGGTTCATCGGGTACCAACCGCACGATGCTTGAGTTCCAAGTGCGTTTAGATGGTAAACCAATCAATCCAACTTCAGTTTTACCAAATAATTAAATATATAATGCAAAAGCAAAATATCCCCGTATAATACAATGAGTTGCTTTTATCGAAAGATGAAGCTTCTCATAAGTTTATGAGGGAAATTTATGTTAGATCAACTTCGAGCAATGGGTGTCTTTGCTTGCGTTGTGGAAAAAAATTCGTTTAGCGGTGCTGCTCGTGAGTTAGGTATTACCACGAGTGCCGTGAGTCAGCAAATCCGCTCACTAGAGCAGGATATGGAAGTCATTCTTTTACATCGTTCAACACGTAAGTTAAGTTTGACAGAAGCTGGACAAGCTTTTTTTCATAGTTGCCAAGAGATGCTATCTGCCGCAGAGCGCGGCAAAATTCGTATCAATGAACTTCGTGACGACTTAGTCGGTGAATTACGTATTGCATCAACACCAGAAATTTGTGCGAATCATGTGATTCCTGCATTGTCACATTGGATGTCGGCACATCGTGGTTTATCCGTTCATCTAGAAGCAGATAATCAATATATCGACTTAATTGATGGACGCATTGATATTGCGCTACGAATGAGTTCAAAAATTGATGATCAACAGTTTCATGTGGTGCCATTGGCACATGTTGAACAAGTTCTCGTTGCTGCACCAAGCTATATCAACCAAACCAGTTTAATTACACGACCAGAAGATTTACAAAATCATGATATGGTTCAAATAAATTTGGTTAAAAACTTTCAGCATTTTGCATTTGAAAATGCAGTGACGAAAGAGCAGGTTGCATTGGATGTGCATTCCCGATTTACAACAAATAATGTATTTGCTGCAAAAGCAATGTGCCAACAAGGACATGGCATTGCAAGAATATTATATCTAGATACGCAAAAAGACTTATTAAACGGTTCTCTTGTTGAAGTTTTACCAGAATGGCGCTTACCATCATTTACTCTATATGCGGTGATGTCTAAACGTGATCAACAGCCTACTAAAATTCATCGTTGCCTAGATGCATTAAAATTGTATTTCAGTCAATTACCAGGCGGACGTGTATACCAAGAAGCCTCATAAAAACAAAAAAGGTTTAAAAAGATATAAAAAAAGCCGCAATCAGCGGCTTTTTTACTTTCGGCACAAATTACGCTAGAAAGTTTTTCACCATTTTAACAATGCGTTCAATCAAGATATCCGCTTGTTCTTTATTGATATTCAGCGTAGGCAATAAACGAATCACTGAGCCTGCTGTTACGTTAATAATCAAGTGATGCTCATCACGAGCAATATTCACAAGTTCGCCACATGCTTTTGGTAATTCAATACCGACCATCAAACCAAAACCACGAACAGTCACGTTTTGCTCTGAAAGTTGCTCTGTGAATTGCTCAACAAGATACGCCCCCATATTTGCAGCATTTTCAACAAGGTTTTCTTTTTGAATGGTATCAATCACGGTATAAACCACACGTGAACCTAATGCTGTACCGCTATAAGTTGAACCGTGGTTACCCGCTGTTAAAACGCCAACACCACGACCTTGAGTCATGACTGCGCCGATAGGGAAGCCATTACCCAGACCTTTAGCTGTAGTTAGCACATCAGGAATAATATTGGTATGTTGATATGCAAAGTATTTACCAGTACGGCCGTTACCTGTTTGCACTTCATCAAGCATCATTAACCAGTTGTGTTGGTTACAGATACGACGAATATCTTCTAAATAGCTAAAACCTTGAGGTGCAGTATTTACACCACCTTCACCTTGGATCGGCTCAACCAAAATCGCTACGATGTCAGGGTGGTGAATTGCAGCTTCTTCAATTGCTTCGATATCACCAAAAGGTACACGAATAAAACCTTCAACCAATGGGCCAAAGCCTTCTTGAACTTTTTTGTTGCCTGTCGCAGATAACGTTGCCATGGTACGACCATGGAATGAATGATCAGCAACAATAATTTTAGGGCTTGCAACACCTTGCATATGACCAAATTTACGTGCAATTTTGATTGCACCTTCATTTGATTCTGCACCACTATTTGAGAAGAAAACTTCTTCCATACCCGCAACTTCAGCTAATTTTTGCGCAGCAGCCGTTTGCCAAGGCACTTCAAATAAGTTACTGGTATGAATGAGGGTCGCTGCCTGTTCAGCAATTGCAGCTGTAATTGCAGGATGTGAGTGACCTAAACCACAAACAGCTATCCCTGTCAGTGCGTCTAAGTATTCTGTGCCATCTGCGGTATACAGGTGAGCACCTTGACCTCGGACAAAGCTGATCGGTTGGCGGCCAAATACTGGCATCAAGTGCGATGGTTGATCAGTTTGTACTGGGGCAAGGGTAATGTTATTCATGACTAACTCTAATTTGTCAGGTGATTGAAATAATATAGAGGAGACGCCATATATATATGAGCATCAAGAGGTCTATATAAGCAAAATATGACTCACTTGAAAAGCTGAAATGTAAATAAAACGTGAAATATTGCTTTAGTCATATTGTTTTACTCAGTTTTGGGTATAATGCGAAGCAGATTTATTGAGGATATATCAATGACTGAACAAGCACGCGATACAGAAGCGTTAATTCGTGACCAAATTGCTAAACACGCAGTTCTACTTTACATGAAAGGCACTCCACAGTTTCCACAGTGTGGTTTCTCTGCGCGTGCAGTAGAAGCGCTCAGTCAAATTGGTCGTCCATTTGCTTATGTAAATATTCTTGAAAATCAAGATATTCGCGCAACTCTTCCACAAATTGCAAACTGGCCGACTTTCCCACAATTATGGATCAATGGTGAATTGATCGGTGGTAGTGACATTATGCTTGATATGTTCCAAAAAGGTGAATTACAACCTTTAGTTGAACAATATAGCCCAGCTCCGGAAGCTTAATTGGATATGTATTTGATGATTTTAATCATTGGATACAGATAAAAAATAGCGCCTTTAAGGCGCTTTTTTTATGACTTAATTATCTAAAAAGTCTGGGGTTATGCGTTTTTCCACCATTTCAAAGGCATTTAAAGTGCAATGAATGGTGGAAAAATCAACAAATGAATAATCTAATCGAACATTTATGACGGATTGTCTTCAGTCAGACTTTCTTCAACACGTTGCTCGTTTTCAGCAGTCCCATTTTTAGCAGTACTGTCTTGAGCTTCAGACTTCTTTGCCTTTTTATCTTTGTCCTTTTTAGACTTCTTCTTTTTTTTCTTTTTCTTTGGCTCTTCTTCCTCAAACTCAGCACCATCTTCAATCGCTTGCCAGTACTCAAGTTGCTCCATGACAGCAGCATAGATTGAGCCTTTGCTATAACGACCTTTTTTATCAAGCGTGCCCACTGGACGCGCCATCAAAATTTCTAACGCTTGGTCAATGGTATCAATGGCATGAATATGGAATTGACCTTGTTGCACAGCTTCAATCACATCTTTACGTAACATCAAGTGCTGCATATTTTGACGCGGAATAATCACACCTTGCTTACCGGTCAGCCCTTGTAATTTACATGCATCATAGAAGCCTTCAATCTTGGCATTTACACCTCCAATAGGTTGAACTTGACCTAATTGGTTCATTGAACCGGTAATCGCCCAAGATTGATCGATCGGTAATTGGCTAATAGCGGAAATCAGTGCTGAGAGCTCTGCAACAGTTGCGCTGTCGCCATCCACTTGACCATAGCTTTGCTCAAAGGCGAGGGCAGCAGAGAAATGTAAAATTTGTTCACGACCAAAGTGTGCCTTTAAGAAACTCGACATCAGCAGGACGCCTTTGGCATGCAGAGAACCACCGAGTTCTACGCTACGTTCGATATCTAAAATATCGCCACCGCCTTGATAAACCGAAGCTGTTAAACGTGACGGTAAACCAAATTCAACATCTGCATATTGAATCACAGAGAGGGCGTTAATCTGCCCGAATCGATGACCTTTGGTTTCGATTAACTGTGTACCGCGAGTGAGATCTTGCCAATACAATTCACGTAAGTAGCCTAGACGGTATTTACGATGATCAAGAGCGGTGTTGATATGTGTTTCTGTCACCATTTTATCGCCAGCAAGTGCTGCATGATGATGTGCTTCACGAATCAAATCACCTAAGGTGAGGGCATGTAATGACAAAGAGCTTTGATCTTCAGCTTGACGACTTGAATCAGTTAACAGTGCAGCAAGTGCTGTACGGTCAAACGGCAGAAGTTTGTCAGTTTGCACATAGTCAGCAATCAGCTGCATATATGCCTGCTCATTAATGTCATTACGTTGTAATGTATCGGTGAAATCGGCACGAATTTTAAAGACACTGCCCAGCTCAGGTTCGAGTTCTAAAATATCGTAATAAATATCAGGTTCAGCAAGCAGGATCACTTTGATATTTAAATCAATAGCTTCTGGTTCAATCGAAATACTACCAGTTAGTGTAAGCATATGCTCAAGTGAAGACAGCTTTAAATGTCCTGATTTTAATGCACGTTTTAGACCTTGCCATGCATAAGGCTGCTCTAAAAGTTGTTCAGCTTCCAAGATGAGGAAACCACCATTGGCCTTATGTAATGCACCGGGGCGGATTAAGGTAAAGTCTGTAGTAATGGTGCCATTTTGGGTCAGTTGTTCGACATGACCTAGCAAATTGTAATGGGTAGGGAAATCTTCAAAAATAACGGGCGCACCAGCATTAGGTTTATGTGTGGCAATGATGTTTGCTTGGTAGCGAGATGGCACGCGGTTAAATTGGCCGGGTGTAAAGTCATCTTCTTCTTGCTCAAGTACAAACTCAACATTTTGAATAATGTCATCTGCATATTGCTTCAGATAATCTTCTAAGCCTTCAACCATGCTGAATTTATTTTGAATCACATCAATACGCGGCATGACGACTTGTTTAGCAATTTCACGGTTCAAAACTTGAACTTTATCGCGAGCATCATCTTCAAGATCACCAAGATGCAGACCAAGACGTTCGAGTTTTTTATCCATATAACGGACGTTTGACGCAATTTCAGCTCGTTGTTTACTGCTTAATGCATTGATATCTTCTTTCGACATTTCTTGGTATTTGTTATCAACCAAATGAACAGGAACGAAGCAATGATCATCATCCTGAGAAATCAGTTTAAGATCAAGTTCTTCACCTTCACGGGTTAATTCAACTAAGGCAAGATGTTGTTCATCACCAGCATGTTGGCGAATCATTTCAATGCGATTGTGATAGGTTTCTGCGGTAAAGCGACGTTCAAGTTGTTTTAATGTGGTTTGCCAACTTTGATGTAATAACGCTTGGAACTTTGTCGCTTGACCAGAAGGAAGTTTCAGCGCAATCGGTTCGCGCGGAAACTTAAAATTATTGACATACACCCAGTCTGAAGGCGTGGGCATATTTTTAGCGTGCTGTTGCAATAAGCGCTTAATCATGGTGCGCTTACCTAAGCCTGCCGTACCTACAGCAAAAATGTTATAGCCTGAGTAGGGTAAGGCAATGCCAGCCTCGACCGAAGCACGGGCACGATCTTGTCCTAAAAAATCATTAAGTGGTTTGATCCGCTTGGTAGATGTTGGTATTTTTTTGAGTTCAGGCGTATGCGTCAGCTGAAGCGGCTGCAACTGCGTTTTAGTTAAAGTATTCTGTATTTCGGGTTGATCAAAAGCGCTCTTTAGTGTCGTTACTGTTTCTGCTAAGTTTTTTGTGTTGGTTTCATTAATGGTAGTTGATAAAGAAGAGTGAATTTGTTCAAGTCGCTGGGTCACTGTTGAATCCAAAAAACTAAAGAATAGAGATATGTAATTAAGGTATACAGGTTTAATGCCAAAGATCAAGCAACAGCATGCGAAATATCGATAAAATAAAACAATGATTTCATAAATGTTGTTGAAACCGTTGTCATTAAGCGCTTGAATAGCAACATTCGATTTTGACAAAAATAACTGAGTCATGACAACACAAGCTTCAGGATGGAAATCTGCTTTTACTGCATTTTTAGACCGACGTGCGCTGATTATGCTTTTTCTTGGCTTTTCGGCCGGTATTCCAATTTTACTGATCTTTTCCAGTTTATCGCTTTGGTTAGGTGAAGCAGGAATTGATAAAAGTGCAGTGACTTTTTTTAGTTGGGCAGCGCTTGGCTATTCGTTTAAGTTTGTTTGGGCGCCATTAATAGATGAGTTACCTGTGCCATTTTTAACCAAACAACTCGGACGTCGCCGTGCATGGTTGTTGATCGCTCAGGTTCTCATTATCTGTGCAATTTGTATCATGGCATTTTCAGACCCAGCTTTAGGGCAAAGCTATATTTACCAAATGGCTGCTGGAGCCGTATTACTTGGTTTTTCTGCCGCAACGCAAGACATTGTGATTGATGCTTATCGTATTGAGTTGGCAGAAACTGAAATGCAGACCGTTTTAGCTTCGACCTATAATGCAGGTTATCGTATCGGCATGATCGTGGCAGGTGCAGGGGCGTTATTTTTGGCGGCATATTTAGGCACGGCCAAAGGTAACTATATTTATGAAGCTTGGAAATATACTTACCTTGCAATGGCTGCTGTAATGGTTATCGGTATTATCACAACTTTATCGATACGTGAGCCGCAGGTTGACCGTGTACAAAAGCATTATAAACGGACCGACTATTATCGCTTAGTCGCTGTATTCTTTGCTGCGGTGGTTGCTTTTGTTTTGAGTTATATCTATTCAGGCGTTGCGGTTGAAAGCTTGAAAGAGCAGTGGCAAATTTCAGACTCATTTGCATTGTTCTGTTTAGAGGCTGTGCGCTTTATTTGTTCAGCGGTGGTTGCTTTTGGCATCGGTTCAGTTTTGGTGAAATCAGGTGCTGTAAATAAGCAGATGGCATTTGAAACTTGGGTTAATCCAGTTGCAGATTTCTTTAAGCGTTATGGTCTAAAACTGGCTTTAGTGCTGTTGTTACTTATTGGTTTTTACCGTATTTCCGATATTATCGCCGGCGTCATTTCTAATGTGTTTTATCAAGATTTAAACTTCACCAAAGAGCAGATTGCCGAAGCTGTAAAAGTCTATGGTGTGATATTTAGCTTGGTTGGTGGCTTCCTTGGTGGTTTACTTGCGCAGCGCATGAACATTATGAAATTGATGTTTGTTGGTGCGATTTTAGCAAGTTCAACAAACTTGATTTTTATCGGTCTGGTCAAATCAGGTCAGCCATTAAGCGATGTCACTGTAAATGTAGCAGGGCAGCAATATACAGCGACGCCGGATGACACGGGTGCTTGGGTAGTTAAAATTCCAAAAGCAGTCTTGGCTGCAGATCAAAATATTAAAGTCAGTGCGGATTATCAGTCTAAGAATCAACATCCAGTACAGGTGAGTTTGCCGTATCTGAATAATGCTTTTGCAAACTCAGCAATGATGTTGCTGCCAGTGACTTCAGATAACACGATTTCAGCTCAAGAGACTGCAAATAGTATCGTGGTCCGTGGACAATACTTGGCAGGCGAGTTAAAAGAAAATCAAAAAATTCAAATTATTTTGGATGCTAAACCATTCGACGCGAAGCTTGATAAAACTGGTGTTTTTAGTGGTGCAATTCCAGGGCAAGCGCTCGAAACAGCAAAGCAAAAAACATTAACGGCTCAACTGCTAGAAAATGATGTGGTGAAAAAGAGTGTCGATTTAACATATCAAGTGAATACATCGGCTAATATGGCGGGTGTGCTTGGTGTTGATATTCAACCGATTAATTTGGCTAGTGCTGAACAAAATGTGGAAATCAAAGGTAAGGTCATTAAGCCTTATAGTTCGCTGTGGCTATATTTCGCGATCATTGTCGATAACTTGGCGTCAGGTCTTGCAGGCGCGGCATTTATTGCATTTTTATCGAGCTTGACCAGTGTTTCTTTCACAGCGGTTCAATATGCCATCTTTAGTTCATTAATGACTTTAACCCCTAAAATTTTAGGCGGTTACTCAGGTACGATTGTGACCAATATCGGTTATCCAAACTTTTTCTTGATGACGACTTTAATTGGTATTCCGATTTTAATTTTAGTGGTTTGGGTCGCCAAACTATTGAGAGAACATGAACAAAAATCCAATTCATAATTCAATTTAACTTAAAAAAAGCCTATTCAGTTTGAGTGGGCTTTTTTATTCTAAGCTGTTAAATAGCCTAAGCAGGTCTACGGTTTTGGACAAGGATATTTGAAATAAGGCGGTATATGTGCTCTAGACTTAAATTGAACTTTGCATGTTAAATCCCTATAGTATTCAAACATAATGATAGATTTAGGAAACTCGATTATGCGCATGCTGCATACCATGTTACGTGTAGGCAATTTAGAGCGTTCATTGGCGTTCTATACTGAAGTACTCGGTATGACTTTGCTTCGTAAGCGTGATTATGAAGAAGGTCGTTTTACTTTGGCATTTGTGGGCTATGGTGATGAAGAAAATCATACTGTACTCGAGTTAACGCATAACTGGGATACAGATAGTTATGAGTTGGGAAATGCGTATGGCCATATTGCTATTGCAGTAGATGATGCCTACAAGGCTTGTGAAGAAATTAAAGCATGTGGCGGAAACGTGGTACGTGAAGCAGGACCAATGAAAGGTGGTGTGACCGTCATTGCCTTTGTTGAAGATCCAGATGGCTATAAAATTGAGTTGATCCAACAAGACTCAAATGCACGAAATAATTAATCTGCAATTATTCATTTAAAGTCATATGTAATGCTGAATATTCTTATTTATAATTTTTTTTGCGTTGAGCTCACTATCAACGTTTAAAATAATGAATATATCGGAGAAAAGCTGGCTTTATTTACATGGCCCAGTAAGATGAAATTTACTCAATGGTAAATTTAGCTTATTGGGCATTTTTTTGTCGATGCGTTTAAAGGGAAATTTGTACAGGATGTTGTTATGCTGAAAATGTTGGCTTTGGATCGTTTTACCATTCTACTTTTTGTAATGGTCATACTTGCGACTTTTTTGCCTGTTAGTGGTCAAGCTGCAGAAATCTTTGGCTATATTACCACGGCTGCAATTGCCATTTTATTTTTCCTTCATGGTGCAAAGTTGTCTCGTGAGGCTGTGGTTGAAGGCATTTTGCATTGGAAGTTACATGCTTTAGTTTTTGCTTTTACCTTTGCATTATTTCCATTATTGGGTTTAATGGCGAAACCAATTCTCGTGCCGATGTTAGGGCAAGAGTTGTATTGGGGCTTTTTGTTTATGTGCTTTTTACCCTCGACAGTACAGTCTTCTATTGCATTTACTTCGGTAGCACAGGGTAATGTTGCTGGCGCAGTCTGTAGTGCATCATTTTCAAATATTATTGGGATGTTTATTACCCCAGTGATGGTGGCCTATTTTATTCTCGGTCAGTCACAACATAACTACGATCCGACGGCATCTATTATCCAAATTACCCTGTTATTACTGATTCCCTTCATTTTAGGGCAGCTCCTCCGTCCTTGGGTGTTTCCTTATATGAAGAAAATGCCAAAAATTGTGAAGGTATTTGATCAGGGCTCAATTTTGATGGTGGTCTATGGCGCATTCAGCAGTGCGGTGGTGGCAGGGCTATGGCATCATGTGAGTGGTATGACTTTATTCCTGTTGATTGTGGCGTGCTCTGTCTTGTTAACAATCATTATGTTATTGGCGCTATATGTACCACGTTGGTTGGGCTTTAGCCGAGCTGATCAAAAGACGATTTTCTTTTGTGGTTCTAAAAAAACCTTGGCGAGCGGCGTGCCCATGGCACAAATTTTATTTATTGGGCAGCCGATGGGGATGATAGTTTTACCGATTATGATCTTTCACCAGATTCAGTTGATGGTCTGTGGTGTGATTGCCAACCTTTGGGCAAAACAAAGCCGTGGGCAAGAATAGGGCGAGATGAATAGGTCCTTTTAAAATACCTTATATAGATGAAAAAAAATCATGAAAATTAAAAAAGGCATCTTCATTTTATTCTTGGGTATGAACACAGTCGTTCATGCTCAAGAGGATTTATCCGTAAATAGTAACCGTGATGTCATTGAAAAAATGCCGCTCATCAGCCTGCAGCCCATGTTGGATTTTTGTCGTGATCGACAACCACAGATGAATACGGAATTAGATCAGGCTTATCAAACTGCAAAGCTTAAATTAATTGCTGCGGTTCAGGCTGTCCGTTTTAATGGTGTAGAGCCATTAAAGGCAAAAGATGTTGATCTGTCAGTCGATGCACAATTTAAACAGCAGCTTCAAAGTATTTTAGAGGGTATGAGCAGATCATTACAGTCAGTAAATGCTACGACGTTTTGTCCTGCATTTATTGAAAGATTAAACCATTTTGATCAAGCCCAATTTCAGCGTACAGTCGAATTACAATATCAGAAATATTTAGAGCAAGCTCAACCTAAAGAGTAGAGCGATTCAGCCTTGAATATCTATTTATTAACATTAAAAAATCAGCTATAATTTGCCCCAACTTGTTGTGCTTAGCTCTGACGGTATCCGTCTCGGTGGGCCAAAAGAATGGTCTGTTATGGTGTTGGTCTGCTTTTTTAAGCCTTCCTTGTAGCGATACAAGAGTGATCAATTGCGATGACAGCTAAACCTTCTTAAATCTTAGGAGTAATCGACGATGCGCGCCGATATTCACCCAAAATATGAAACTTTAGTTGCTACATGTTCATGCGGTAACGTAATTGAAACTCGTTCAGCTCTTGGTAAAGAAACTATTTACCTAGACGTATGTTCTGCTTGCCACCCATTCTACACTGGTAAACAGAAAAGCGTTGACACTGGCGGTCGTATCGACAAATTCAAGCAACGTTTTGCTGGTATGTCACGTTCTATCAAACGTTAATATCCAAAACGAAAAACGGGCTTTATGCCCGTTTTTTTGTGCCGATAAAAAAGATAAACCTTAAATCGGCAATGTTCAGAACCTTATTGGTCCTGAACATCGATGAGATGGTCGAGTTTCTTCTGGAAATAATCGCCTTGAATAAAGCGAGCTTCGACATTCCAAGCATTGGCAAACAGTGTCATGTCATTTAATTCACGTAACATGATTTCAACAGTTTTGATTTCATGATAAGTGGTAATTTTTTCTTGGAGCTCTTGGCACGACTTATCGTTTGCAAGCATTTTGGTCAAACTTGAATCTAATGTTAAGCAGTGAACATCCATTTGGCGTAATAATGATTCACTAAACATCGAATGACCAAAATTGCGTAAAGCCAGTTCGGCACCATTTTTACGAAGTTCTACAAATGCTTTTTGAGCGGCATCGATATTGAGCTGAATGTCTTCTTCGGCAAATTGTAAAATCAGTGGATTTTTCAATTTACTACGAATAATCGTAATTAGTTTCGAAATAAACTCAGGGAAGGTGCGGTCGTTATATAGCACTTCTTTGTTCAGGTTAACGATTAATTTAGCTTCAGGGAACTGAGTGATGAAGTTGTGTAGCTGTTTACACGATTCAACCAAGATCCAACGATCCAATTTAATGGAAAGCTCCGAGTCTTCAGCTAACTCACGCAGTTGGGCGATATCTTTCCATTTATTTTCAAAAATAAAGCCGCTGGTTACTTCATAAGTATAAAGATGAGAATCTTCTTTATCATACAGTTGTTGATATTTAAGATGAATTTCACCGCGTTCTAAGCAGTTGCGAAGGGCCTTAATAACAGGAGCTTCATCACTAACGACAATCGGCGCAATTTGTGCTTCTGGTGTACCAAAATCCAAACTTGGTATATCAATTTCTAATGGAATAGTTAAATCGATTTCAGGTGCTTGTTGGTTGGTTGGTAGCGCAGTATTAAAGGCTTTCGCAATAAAGGTATCAAAATGTGCTTCATCACGAATATCGCTGTCTAAAACACTGTATCCTATGCGTAAATTTAATGGATAAGTTTCATTGTTTACACTGAGTAATTGAGGTTTGCTCAGGGTGTTAAGACCAATCAACTTAGACTCAAGTTTGAGCTGATTATCCGCTTGGAATAAGGCAACGATTGCACCATTATCTAAACTAAATAATGGAGCATGAGTCTGATCTTTCAAGAAGTCTTTAATATTGGTGAAATAGCTCTTATAAGTATTCCAATCTTTTTGAAAAATCGCATCAGAACAAGAAGCCAATGTAAATAGAACCAATGCATTTACATTAGCAGGTTGCTGGCCAATGGTGCGGTTGAGTTGTTGAAATGCTTTTGGTTTTTGTGGGCTAGCTTCAACTGGAGCGTTGCTTACAGCATTGCTGCTTTGACTGCCAATTTCAATTGCGAGCTGTAAAGCATCTTCTTCAGCCGCGGCAATAAATTCGAGTTTTAGTGGGTTTTGCCCAGCCACTGCGATATTTTGCGAAACAAGATCAAAACGTCCTAAATCGAGCTGTCCTTGGCTGATTTTTTTAAAGCGTTGCTTAAAGTCGTTGAGGTCAGTAGGTTGTAATAGATCGAGTAAAGGCAGACCAATTACATCATCTTCATTTTTTAGACCAAATAAAGTGAGATATTCAGCATTGGCTTGAATGTGAATGCCTTCTTGAATCACGGCAACCGCTTTACGACTATCTTCAACTAAAGACTGGGTTTGGATTTGAGCTGTTTCGAGCTCTTCCATTAAATGTTGCTGCGATTGTTGTAGGCGACTAAAGGATAAAGCACGGATTAAACCAAAATAGAAACTCTCAGGTTCAGCAATATCGACAATGTCATAAATCCCTTTTTTGACTAAACTTGCATATTGTTCTGCTTGATAGTCCTCGGGTTTAAGTAAAATAATCGGTAAATTCGGTTGGCTCGATAGTTGAACTAAACTTAAAGCTTGTTCATATTTTAAATCATAAGCACGTCCAAAAATGATCAAGTCCCAATTGAGATTCAGCTGTTTTTCGAAATTTTGTAAATCATCAAGTAATATGGCATGAACTTGATGTTCGCTGTCTGTCAATAAATCACGTATCTGGTTAAAACGTATTTGATTATCATCAATAATGAGTAATCGAGTTTCCGTACGTTTTAGTTTTTTGGATAGTAATGGATTTCTCACTTTAATGCTTCCCATAAGTCGTTATTTTTGATCTCATTGCTCTGTTTCGCAATATAGTCTTTAACGACATTTTCTTGCTCTTCATTCAATAATTCATATTCAAAGCGAATAAAGCTTTGTGTCACCAACTGCGCTTTGGTGAGATAGACTTTGATGTCTTCTTTGCCTAAGCGAAGGTGGATCGTTTGTTTCTCTCGGAAGAGATTTGCCCCAGGTAAAATTAAGGTCGTAGACACTTGATCAAGTTGTGTGGTCTGTACCAATAAAGCAGGTTGATGATTTGTTGTATTGCGGTCGGTACGAATATGGGCTGAACATGGATACAAATCTTGAGCCAGTACTTCGAGACCCAATTCCAAACTTTTTTCAGTCGATTGTTTGATCCAACGAACAACACCGCCACGCCATTGGCTTTGAGCATTTTCTTGGATCAAAATAAATTCGCCGGTTTTTAAATTAGCAGGGGTAGGGCCAGTCCATTTAATGCGATAACCATTCACACTAATATCTAATACGTCAGCGGTATGAATCTGTTTTGCTTCACGATCTAGCGCTTTCGCATTAGTCATGCCTGTTGGCATATTTGAATCATGCGAATTGACAAAAGAGGCTTCATTGTGGAATTGATAATTGCCTTCCAAATCTAAAGTTTCGTGGAAGTTTTTACCTTTAGAGAGATAGAAATGCGCCACCATTAAGCTAAAGCAAATATTAATTTGCGCAGAATATTCATAACGTTCATGACGGCGTTCAGTGTTGTTGGTCAAAATATTATGAATATGGAAATATAGCGCTGGAGTTAAAAATAACTTTTCATTTTTAGATAAATAATTGGCATTTCTAGTTTGCGTTTCGGTCAAATGATCGAGCAAGTTTTGCGTTGAAATGTATACATTGGCTTGATAAGACCGATCTTGTTTTGAGTTATAAATCGGTGGGTGATCTTTTTTCGTGTCTACAACATAGCGTGAAAGCGTGGTTTCTTTCGGTAGGATTTGAACCAATTTTGCCCAGTCAAAACTACATAAATACAAGCCTTGGATTTCAGCAGGGCGAATCTGATGATTATTGAAAATATCTAATAAGATTAATTGTGCATAAGCTTGAGCAATATTTGCAATTTGATGTTGAGTACCCAGTAACTGATTGACATTACTTTGATAGAAATTGTGTTCAATGGCACATTCAATCAGTTGATGTGCCGCAATCCATTGACCCGCCGTCGGTGTGGCATACAACATGTGTTGTTGATACAACAACAGTGTCAGTTGTTGCAACGCATAGTAGATTGATGCAATTCGAGCGGTTTGTAAGCTTTTTTTATGGCCGAATGAAAAGATCGAAAACTTTTGTTGATTAAGCTGCTGATTACATCGCTTGGCAATATCAATATAGATTTTGGCAAAGTGACTGCGTAAAAGCATAGCTAATTCAATGATTTGGTCATTACGATCCGTGGTAATGAGGCTTTGATTGGTAAAGTGTTTTTCTAAGCTCGTGAGCACACTTTCCATAGTCGGATGTAATATTTGAACCAAATCAAAACGTAACATCTCTTGGCATTTCAGCTCGGAGATTTCAAGTAAGGCATTGAATAAAGCTTTAGATGAGGTACCCAATTGTAAAATTGAAATACCGTTTAACCACTCTTGCAGACCTTTAGCATTGGTCGGACAAAAGCTTAATTTATCCAGCTTTAATTCAGTCGGATTGTAAAACGTATCTGAAGTATGCGTGGTCATCTTTATTATTTAACTCAAAAAGTTGAAGCCCCAAAAAGCGGTGTCTTGTTTTTTTCGCCCGCTATTTCCCGTACAAGTTTAGGAACCAAATAACCTGGTAGATTCTCTAAAACTTTTTTATAAATTAAATCAATATCCTGAGCTGGTGTATCAAAATGATGAGCACCTTTTACTTTATCCAGAACATGTAAATAATATGGCATTACACCTGCGTCGAATAAGCGGTAACTTAAATCGACCAATACATCTGCAGAATCATTAACCCCTTTTAATAAGACTGCTTGGTTCAGCACGGTGATTCCTTGTTTGACAAGCTGTTGAAGCTGGCTACACGTGAAGTCATCTAGCTCTGATGCATGATTTGAGTGTACCACTAGAATAATGCGTAGCCTACTGTTTTTTAAAATAGAAACCAGCTCTTCATCGACACGGTTGGGGATTACGAGAGGAACTCGTGAATGAATTCTCAAAAATTTAATTTGTGGTAAAGTCGATAAACGTTCAATCCACACTTGAAGTTTACGATTTGATAGTGTGAGCGGGTCTCCACCACTTAAAATCACTTCATTAATATCGGGTTGTTGTTCGATATATTGCTTAATGTTTACCCAATCGTCATTTTTAGGCAGGTTTTCTTGGTAGGGAAAATGCCGGCGGAAACAATAACGACAATGGACCGCGCAGGCACCGGTTAAAGTCAGTAAAAAACGAGACTTGTACTTATGTAATACACCAGGCTGTTGGTTGGCTTGTTCTTCACCTAATGGGTCGGTAACAAAACCGGCGTGTTCTTCGAGTTCTAAATGATGCGGTAGGACTTGGAGTAAAAGCGGATCGAGCGGATTACCTTTTTGCATTTTTTCAACAAAAGCTCGCGGCACGCGTAGGCGAAACTCATCTGCTGCGAACTGAGCACCCGATAATAACTGATCATGCGAAAGTTCTAATACATCGAGTAATTCTTGAGGATTTGTTATCAAATCACTCAATTGGGTTTGCCAGTTTTGCTCTTGAAATAAATAGTTTATCATGCTGAATGTTTAAAAAATGCAGAAAGGTGAGTGGGGAATATTGCTGAAATTAATGCGTCGAACTTTGAAGTGTAAGCTGAAATAATTCCGATAAAGCTCACAACGGATGAAGCCTACGAAACATTTATTAAGTTTCAGTCAACAGCAATTTTACCTGTTTGTGGGCATTGTATAAACAAAGTTCTTTAATGTCTGAGTGTAAGTTAAGCAGCTTGACCCCTTTAATGGGGATTTTTTCGTTGCGACATGGTGCATTGGTCATTTAGAATACGCAATATCACATTAATGTGCATGTGGCAGCCAATGTTACAGTCAGTACTTGCTAAATGACATGTTACAGCCCATAGCATCTATAGATTAAAGTTAGTAAGTTTGGAGTGAGCCAGTCATGGCCTATTATTCTACGAATGATTTCAAGTCAGGCCTTAAGGTCATGCTTGACGGTAACCCATGTTCAATCATGGAAAACGAATACGTAAAACCAGGTAAAGGCCAAGCTTTTAACCGCGTAAAATTACGTAACCTTAAAACTGGTAAAGTTTTAGAAAAAACTTTCAAATCTGGTGATTCACTAGAAGCTGCTGACATCCAAGAAGTTGAAATGAACTACTTGTATAACGACGGTGAAATGTGGAACTTCATGGATCCAGAATCTTTCGAACAAATCGCTGCTGATAAAGTTGCTATGGGCGACGCGGCTAAATGGTTGAAAGATGACTCAAATGAACTCTGTACAATCATGTTATGGAATGGTGTTCCTTTAACTGTGAGCGCGCCCAACTTCGTTGTATTAAAAATCGTTGAAACTGATCCAGGTGTACGTGGTGATACTTCAGGCGGTGGCGGTAAACCTGCTAAGCTTGAAACTGGTGCAGTTGTACGTGTTCCATTATTCGTACAGCAAGAAGAAAGCGTTCGTGTAGACACCCGTACTGGTGACTATTTAGAACGTGCATAATGGTTTAAAAATAGACTATTATCGAAAGGGATGAAGTGATTCATCCCTTTTTTTATACCTATTGGTTTAAATTTTTATGCCAAAGTATTAGATGAAAAAGCCCATAACAGGAGTAGAGTTTCAAGGGAAGAAACAGCAGTACCTCGAACAAGAAAAATCAAGCTGATTTATTTCAACATTTATGAGGGATTGAGATGGAAACCATTCAACCGAAGTCAGGAATGGCTTCAAAGATTATCTGGCTGTTTGTAGCCATTCTAGGTGCCGTTTCATTCGGTATACTAGCACTCAGTCGAGGCGAGCATGTCAATGCAGTTTGGCTGATCCTTGCAGCAATCTGTGTGTATAGCATTGCGTATCGTTTTTATAGTTTATTTATTGCCAATAAAGTCTTTGAACTGAATGAGCGACGTTTAACGCCTGCCCATCGCTTAGCTGACGGATTGGATTATGTACCGACCAATAAAAGCGTTCTATTTGGTCACCACTTTGCTGCGATTGCAGGTGCTGGCCCTTTAGTTGGACCGATCCTTGCTGCGCAAATGGGTTATTTGCCGGGAACAATTTGGCTCTTGGTGGGTGTTGTACTGGCTGGTGCGGTTCAAGACTTTTTAGTCTTATTCATCTCGACGCGTCGTGATGGTCGTTCACTCGGTGAAATGGCAAAACAAGAACTAGGTTCTTTTGCTGGAATCATCGTGATGCTTGGTGCACTTGGCGTGATGATCATCATTCTTGCGGTACTTGCTTTGGTTGTTGTAAAAGCGTTGACCAACAGTCCGTGGGGTGTTTTCAGTATCGCGGCCACAGTGCCGATTGCGATTTTCATGGGTATCTACATGCGATTTATCCGTCCGGGTAAAATTGCAGAAGTGTCGATCATTGGTTTTGTACTGATGATGGCAGGGATTATCTATGGTGGTGACATTGCACAGCATCCTTATTGGGGTCCATTCTTTACACTTTCAGGTACTGAACTAACTTGGTGGTTGATTGGTTATGGTTTCGTGGCATCAGTATTACCTGTTTGGTTACTGCTTGCACCACGTGATTACCTATCTACTTTCTTGAAAATTGGTGTTATTGCAGGTTTGGCAATCGGGATCATGTTTGCATTGCCTGAAATGAAAATGCCGGCAGTAACGCATTTTATTGATGGTACAGGTCCTGTATTTGCAGGCTCAATGTTCCCATTCTTGTTTATTACCATTGCCTGTGGTGCAATTTCAGGTTTCCATGCGCTCGTTTCTTCAGGAACGACACCGAAGCTTGTGAATAATGAAAAAGATATTCGCATGATCGGTTATGGCGGCATGTTGATGGAATCTTTTGTTGCGATCATGGCTTTGGTCTGTGCAACGATTCTTGAGCCTGGTGTATATTTTGCGATTAATGCGCCAGCAGCTGTGATTGGTACAACGGTTGAGTCCGCTGCGGAAGCAGTTCGTACATTAGGCTTCGTGGTAACACCTGAAGCATTGACCTTACTTGCACAAGAAGTGGGTGAAAATTCGATTCTGTCTCGTACAGGTGGTGCGCCGACATTTGCGATTGGTATGGCTCACATTATTACGGAAATTTTCAATAACCGTTCAATGATGGCGTTCTGGTATCACTTCGCGATTTTATTTGAAGCACTTTTCATTTTAACAGCTGTGGATGCAGGTACTCGCGCATGTCGTTTCATGGTGCAAGATACAGTGGGTATCGTGGTTCCTGCGGTTAAAAACTCTCATAATTTCTTCGGAAATCTGTTGGGTACAGCGGTGGCTGTCGCAGGTTGGGGCTTCTTCGTTTACCAAGGTGTGGTTGACCCACTTGGTGGTATTAATAGCTTATGGCCGCTATTTGGTATTGGTAACCAAATTCTTGCTGCGATGGCATTGATTTTGGGTACAGTGATTTTATTTAAGATGAAAAAACAAAAGTATGTTTGGGTAACGATTATCCCAACAGTATTCTTGTTTATTACTTCAATGACCGCTGGTTGGCAGAAGATTTTCCACGAAAATCCAAAGATTGGTTTCTTGGCTCAAGCAGATCGTTTTAACGCAGCCATTGCGAAGAATGAATTGTTGGCACCTGCGAAAACCATGGCTGAAATGCATACGGTTGCATTGTCGAATCAAATCAATGCCGGTCTTTGTGCATTCTTTATGATTGTGGCATTTGTGATGTTATTTGCAGCGATTGGTGTGGTGCGTCGTGCTTTGGCAAATCCAAATCCATCGGTGAATGAAGCAGAAGCGATTTACCGTGACCCAGCTGAAATTAATCCGTCAAATTCAGCACATTAATAGGGGAATATGAATGAACCTGAAGTTTGCAAAAAGTGGAAAAACGGTGATTTATAAAATCATTAAAATGACCATTATGTCGCAGAAGGATCTAATTCTGAACCCGAAAAATTGGTCACGTATTGCGACGTTGTGGCAACGTTTACAGCAAAGCTTCCGCCTGATGGTGGGTGTGCCAGATTACCAAAACTATTTGGAACATATGGCAAAACATCATCCTGATTTGGAAGCGATGGATGCAAAAACATTTTATCGTCACTGTGTAGATGCACGTTATCCATCAGCTGGTGGTGACATGAAGAAGTGTCCTTGCTAATGCTTTGACTTGTGCTAAAAATCCAATAAAAAAGCGTTCTTCGGGACGCTTTTTTATTGCAAAATTTTGATCAGTCGAAGCGAAAACAACGTTTTTGTATACTCAATAAATATCAAGCGTATGTATTTAAAGTATTGAACTGGGTATGGCTTGGAGATAAACACTGTATTTTTAAATAAAACCCTGTATGTTAGTCATTCATTTAACTTTTTTATTGGGGAATAAAAGGTGTTTTGGGGATCAGAGAAAAGCCAACAAAATAATACATCAACGCTTTTAAGTGAGCAGAGCCTTGCGCCTTTTTACCCGAAAATAAATACATTCCTCGAACAAATTAACCAAATTATTTTGGATAAAAACCAGCAAACCAAATTGGCTTTAGCTTGTCTATTGGCTGGTGGGCATGTGCTATTTGAAGACTTACCTGGTTTAGGAAAAACGACATTATCTAGCGCCTTGTCACATTTAGCGGGATTAAAGTTTCAACGGATTCAATTTACCAATGACATGCTGGCCAGCGATGTGATTGGGGTAAATATGTTTAATCAAAAAGAACATCATTTTGAGTTTAAATCTGGGCCGATTTTTACCCAAATTTTATTGGCAGATGAAATCAACCGTTGTAGTCCAAAGACCCAAAGTGCTTTATTGGAAGCGATGGAAGAGGGGTATGTGACGGTTGATGGTGTGCGCTATGCTTTGCCTCAACCATTTTGGGTGATTGCGACACAAAACCCTTTATTTCAAAGCGGTACGTATGCGCTACCTGAGTCCCAGTTGGACCGTTTTTTAATGCGCTTGTCTTTAGGTTATCCATCGCGTCAGGCAGAGAAATTATTGCTTCAACAAACTTCACGCCATGATCTGATTGCGGCATTAGCACATATCTTTAATGAATCAGAAATTTTACAACTACAAGGCTTTGTCGAGCAGATACATCTGAGTGATCGTTTGATGGATTACATTTTGGATCTTGCTGCTGAAACACGTAAAGGGAGACATGGTCTTTCTACGCGTGGTGTTTTAGCCTTAAAGAAAGCTGCGCAAGCCTATGCGCTGATTGAGCAGCGAAATTATGTGAATCCTGACGATGTACAAGCGGTGTTTACAGCTGTGGTATCTCATCGAATTGGATTGTCAGATCTTGAAGCCTCTAAGCTTTTAGAACAAGTTTCAATTCAATAAAGGAGTTAAACCTTGGCTTCGATGTGGCAGCAATGGATTGAACGTCGATTTAAAATCGATCAGCATAAACAGCTGACTCAAAAAGATGTCTTGATCTTTATCTATCAGCAAGGCTACTTGTATTTGGTGTTAATTTTCATCACCTTTATTGCAGGTGTGAATTATGCAAATAACTTGATTTTAGGCTTTTGCTTTTTAATTAGCGCCGTATTGTGTATTAGTTTCTATATTACTTTTAAACAGCTTCATGCGT
This sequence comes from Acinetobacter sp. YH12128, assembly GCF_013418655.1. Lineage (NCBI taxonomy): Bacteria > Pseudomonadati > Pseudomonadota > Gammaproteobacteria > Moraxellales > Moraxellaceae > Acinetobacter > Acinetobacter sp. YH12128. The sequence continues at coordinate 26,275 of NZ_VPBO01000029.1, forward strand.
TGCAGATTCAAATAAATGTTGTTGATATCCCGCAAGCTGGGGAATTACTTTCGGTCGAAATTTATTTTAAACAAGAGGTTGAACAGGCGCGATATTTGTGGATTAAAACAGAAAATCAGCTACATAAATTACTGTTCAATACGCAACAGCAATGCTTTCAATTAAATTTTACAACCAGCCAACGCGGTGTTTTTCAGATTCCGCCAATACACATTTATAGTGTTTATCCTTTTGGTTTAGTTCGGGCCTGGACGTATTTGTATGCACAACACCCCGCGTGGGTTGCGCCACAAGCCAGTTGGCATTCCGTGGAAAATAAGCAACAACAGCAAAATTTTGAACCTGATCTTGATGAATTTCGCGAATTACGGAGTTTTCAGACGGGGGATTCACTTCATGCGGTGTCATGGAAACAAGCAGCACGAGGACAAGGCTTGTATGTCAAAGTTTTTGAGCAATATGAAGATCTAAAGAAATTGGAGATTCATTATCACCATATGCCAGCTCAAAGTCATGAAGAAAAACTTAGCCTCATGATGGGTTTGGTCGAGCAGGCTGAAAAAAATCACGATCAATATGTACTGTATTTACCTAATGCTGAGTTAGCATCAGGTACTGGAAAACTGCATTATTCCGAAGCAAAACGGTTATTGGCGCAGGCTTAAGAGATGATTGAAAATACCATACGCCGCTCAATATTACTCACTTTAGCATTGGTGCTCATTGCACAAATGCTTTATATCCCTGTGGCGACATCATTGGTATTTTTAGTTATTTGGCTTATTTTATTACTCAATACCCGCGCCAGTAAAAAACCATTTTCTAAAATTTTAACCTATGTGCTGACATTGACAGCATTATTTAGCATTTATATAAGCCATAAAACCTTTATTGGTGTTGATGCAGGGGTTGCAGTACTCAGTACATTTTTATTTGCTAAATCTTTAGAAACAAAAACACGTCGTGATGTAATTATTTTATTTAACTTTGCGATGTTTGTGATTGCCAGTAGCTTTTTGTTTAGCCAGTCTTTTGCCATGGCATTGGTTATTTTATTGGCGTTGTTGAGCTGCTTTATTGGATTATATCGTTTACAGACCGTTGGTTTTAGCCAAAACTCAGGCGGTGAAATACAGGCGATTAAACAAGATATTGGGCATGTGGGTAAATTTATTGGCTTAGCTGTTCCATTCTTTATCTTGCTGTTTCTCTTTTTTCCACGCCTGCCGCCGCTATGGCATATTCCTATTCCTGAAAATAAAGCCACAACGGGAATCAGTGACAGCATGTCTCCGGGCGATATTGCTGAGTTATCACAGTCGAGTAGTTTGGCTTTTCGTATAATTGGTGATATTCAAGCCTTGCCAACACGTACAGAGCTGTATTGGCGGGCGATGGCATTAGATGAATATGATGGTTCTAAATGGACTAGTCATTTTTTTAACCAGAACGTTATACAGCTGAATCCAGCCGAGTTAAAACCCAAGCGGACATTGAATTATCAATATTTGGCTGCCGACCCAAGTGTGATGTGGATTATGTCGTTGGAGCAATCCGTTCCCAATGAAGCACGTTTTGCATTAGGTCAAGATGGTCGAATTACACCCTACCGATTAACAGCACGTACAGAGCCGATTCAACTGAAATGGTTAGGAAGTGCAGAGCCTCCTCAAATAAAAAATGTAGATTTACTTGAAAAATTAAACACTCGCTATGTTGAAAACTTGGATGTTCAATCACAACAATTGGCCCAAACTTTATGGCAGCGAAGTCGTCAAAATCCTGAGCGTTATATTGCCGAAGTTTTGCAATGGTATAAACAAAATCGCTTTGCATATACCTTAAGCCCAGGTGTATTGGGGCAAAATCGGATAGATGATTTTTTATTTGGATCAAGAAAGGGGTTTTGCGAACATTTTGCATCGAGTTTTGCAATGTTGATGCGCTATGTGGGTGTTCCATCGCGTATTGTTGTGGGATATCAAGGTGGTCAATTAGCACCAGATGGGAAAAGTTGGGAGGTTCGTCAACTTGATGCACATGCGTGGACAGAGGTTTATGTCAATCAACATTGGCGTCGAATTGATCCTACAGCCATGATCGCACCTCAGCGTATCGATGGTGGGATGCAGGATTATATGGAACAAGATCGGACAATTTTTGGGAGCCAGCAGTCTACTTGGGCCTATCAACAATTTTCGATGTTGAAAAAAGTCCGTGTATGGAGTGATTATGCGAGTTACCAATGGCAAAGCAAAGTGGTGGGCTATAATGCTCAATCTCAACAACAATGGTTTAAAAAGCTCGGTACAAATTCTGCTTATGCAGGTGTTTTAATTCTTATTTTGAGTATTGGTGGCATTGTAGCATTATATTTTATATGGATTTTGCGGAAAAAAAGAAAAAGCCTAAGCTCTCTTGAAAGAGAAATTGCCAAGTTTGCTAAGAATTTACCCTTGAGCCAGCAAAAAGTGGCTTCAGAAAGTTTTAGGCATTGGTTACAACGTTTGGCTGAAAATATACCTGAACAGGAAAGGGCGGCATTTGAACAAGTTATTACGTTATTTGAGCAGGAAATTTATGTAGGTACCGCGCTAAGTTCTCATGATATTCAATATTTTAAGGCTTTGCTTAAAACTTGTACGCAAAGTTTAAAAAAGTCAGAAAAGGGCTTGTCATAAAAAATAAAAATGAATATGATTCTACGCATTCTAGGTTTATAGCTCAGTTGGTTAGAGCGCTACGTTGACATCGTAGAGGTCACCAGTTCGAATCTGGTTAAACCTACCAAATTCAAAAAGCAGAATCAAAATGATTCTGCTTTTTTTTATCTGAAATTATTAGGGTCTGTTGACATTCACTGTTCATAATTAACCCTATAAAGGTAGCCATAAAAATATACAGGCTAAAGCAACAGAACTTTGATAATTGCTTTTGAGCTTGTCATATCGAGTAGCTATTCCTCTAAATTGCTTTAATCTACAAAACATATTTTCAACTAAATGCCTGATTTTATATAAATACCAGTCCATATGGTCATTGTTCGATTGGCTATTCATTTTCCTTGGTATATTCGCTTTAGTCCTTGTTTTCCTGATCTGTTCACGCAGTGATTCTGAATCATAGCCTTTATTTGCGCATACCACTTTTGTCTCTTTTAAATCTAATGTTGATATTAAATCAGGTGCAACTTTAACATCATGTGTGGTCCCATCGGTAATCATGAAATCAATAGGATTGCCATGTGCATCAACAATCAAATGTATTTTTGAGGAGTTTCCTCCTACACTTTTAGAAATAGATTGATTCGCTATGCCGGCAGAATGTTGATGAGCACGTACATGAGAGCCATCAATAAAAATCCACTCCATATCGGGGCATGAGGCTAGTAATTTGAATAATCTAAGTAACTTACCGCTGCTTGACCAACGATTAAAACGTTTGAAAATAGAGTTTGAATGACCAAAACAAGAAGGAATATCTCGCCACGGACAGCCTGTTCTAATTCTATAGAGAATAGCTTCAATAAAATTGCGTAAATTTGAGTTGTGGTGAATGGATAAATTACGCAGAATAACTTTCAACTTTTGCCAGTGTTGATCTGTCAGCATGGTACGAGGCATAGCGAATAGTAAAATTGGGTTTGGTGATTTGATTTTACTACTTCGCTATTTTTTTAAGCTAAAAGTGTCAACACACCCTAATTAAAGTGTTATTAAGACTATAGTTAAATCAAATCTACTTATATGTAAGGTGTTCTTCGCAATCGTTTTCAATCGTATTTGGCTTGAATAGATTCATATGGATTGAGTCGTAAAATCATCATGAGATGGAATTGGGTGTAAATGCATCTATGTGCAAATACATCAATTTGGATATTGATTGTTTAAGTGATTAAGCCAAACTTCTTTGGCTCATATTTCTGCGTTTATGACTATATAGCAGTGCTTTATACAATGTGTGCTTTAGCGGATTGTTTGAAACAAAAGAGCCGCATTCTATGCGGCTTTTAATTGAGCAAATATATTATGCCGCTTCAGCTTCTAAAATTTCAAAGTCATGGGTAATTTCTACACCACCATCCATCAGCATTTTACTAGCAGAACAGTATTTTTCAGCAGAAAGTTCAACCGCTTTCGCAACTTGCTTTTCCTTCACGCCATGACCAGTGACTACAAAGTGCAAATGAATTTTAGTGAATACAGCAGGAATAGTGTCGGCACGTTCTGCATTTAATTCACAACGAACATCAGTAATGTCTTGGCGTGCTTTCTTTAAAATCGTCACAATATCGAAAGATGCACAACCACCAAGTCCTGTTAAAATCAGTTCCATTGGGCGCGGACCACGGTTTTCACCGCCATATTCTTGTGATCCATCCATCATAACAGTGTGACCACTTTGAGTTTTTGCTTCAAAAGCAACATTCTCTAGCCAATGAACACTAGTTTGCATTGCAAGTCCCTAAAAAAAGCTATAAATTTACGCAGTACCTGTACACTAACATAAATTGAGTTGATAAGGAATTTCAACTCTTACGTGTGACAAGTTCACTTTAGGTCTTGTGCGATCTATAAATTATCCATATTCGGAAACTGTTAGCATGACTTCAAACTTTTCACAACTTAGCACAGATGCGCTATCTCCGGGGCAGTTACCTGAGTCGGTGAAGGCATTATTAAAACGTGCATATATCAATCGTTACCCAAAACGTACAACAATCGTTGATGCGGGCTCAGAATCTAAATCTTTGTATTTAATTCTTAAGGGTTCAGTATCTATCATTTTACGCGAAGATGATGAGCGTGAAATTGTGGTTGCGTACTTAAATGCGGGTGACTTTTTTGGGGAAATGGGTCTATTCGAAGCAAATGCACAGCGTACTGCAGAAGTGCGTACGCGTGATGTATGTGAAATTGCTGAGATTACCTATGAAAACTTTCATGAATTAAGCAAACAATACCCAGACTTAAGTTATGCGGTATTTGCACAGCTTGTACGTCGTCTTAAAAATACGACACGGAAAGTCACTGACCTTGCGTTTATTGACGTGTCAGGTCGTATTGCACGTTGCTTAATTGATTTATCTTCACAACCAGAAGCAATGATTTTGCCGAATGGTCGTCAGATTCGTATTACTCGTCAAGAGATTGGTCGTATTGTGGGTTGTTCCCGTGAAATGGTTGGTCGTGTTCTAAAAACACTTGAAGAACAAGGTATGATCGAAACTGATGGTAAAGCGATTCTAATTTTTGATGCATCGCTTGAAGAGAAAAGCCAATTGGCTTCTGACGAATTTGACGACGAAGAATAATCATTCTTCTAAATAAAAAAAGCAAACTCAGGGGTTTGCTTTTTTTATGTCTATTCATTTCTCACCATTATAGCTGAACAAGCCTTTCTCACATTTTTTGACAAATAAACAGAAAATTATGATTTAAACAAAGCCGATATCTTAGGTAAGCTACTTCGTGACTTATATATTGATATTTAAAATAAAGAGGGAATTTGCGGCATGCAATTTAAACCATTGGCACATACAGGCATATTAGTTCCAGAAATTTGTTTAGGCACCATGACGTTTGGTGAACAAAACACCCAAGCAGAAGCTTTCGAGCAACTGGATTATGCTTTAGAGCGTGGTCTTAACTTTTGGGATACTGCAGAAATGTATCCTGTCCCACCGAAACCTGAAACCCAAGGTTCAACTGAGACTATTATTGGTAACTGGATTGCAGCTCGCGGTGGACGCGATAAATTAATCTTAGCTTCAAAAATTGCAGGTCCGTCACAAGGTGGCAGTCATATTCGAGATGGGCAAACCAAATTTATTGCTTCGGAAATTGAGTCTGCTCTAGATCAATCTCTTCAGCGCTTACAAACAGATTACCTTGACTTATACCAGCTGCATTGGCCGCAACGACCAACCAACTTTTTCGGTAAATTGGGTTTTGGCAATGCCGAAGCGAACAATACGCAAACCATTACCAATTTAGAAGAAACATTGGTTGCTTTAAGTTATGAGGTGAAAAAAGGCCGAATTCGTACTATTGGACTCTCCAATGAAACACCATGGGGAACTTTAAAATTCCTACAACTTGCAGAAAAGCATGGTTTAGAAAAAATTGTCAGTGTGCAAAATCCGTATAGTTTATTGAACCGTACTTATGAAATAGGTTTATCTGAAATTGCACACTACGAAGGCGTGGGCTTATTGGCATATTCTCCATTGGCATTTGGTTATCTAACAGGTAAATTCCGTCATGGTGCGCGTCCTGCCAATGCTCGAGTGACACTATTTTCACGCTTTAGCCGCTATTCAAATGCGGAGAGTGAATGGGCAACAGAACAATATGCACAATTGGCAGAACAGCATGGTTTAACGTTGACACAGTTAGCACTAGCATTTATTAAGCAGCAATTTTTTGTCACCAGTACAATTATTGGTGCGACAAATCTAGATCAGTTGAAAGAAAATATTGATGCTTTTGAGGTGAATTTATCAGAAGACATTTTAAAAGGGATTGAAGCTATTCATCGCCAACAGCCAAATCCTGCACCTTAAGCTGAACCTTTTAGTGGATTAAGCAAAAGCCTGCATGTAAATGTGGGCTTTTTTGACATTTGTATTATTTAAGCAAATGGAAAATCATTGAATTTTATTGTCAGAAAGTCAGTTGAGTTGACAAGAAAATTGCCTAAAAATACATATGTATTTAAACAATATAATAAAGTACTAAATTCTTCAATAAATGACTTGAAAAGTATTCTATTTATACCAATATTATAATTGAGATTTATCTTTATCTTAAAATTAACTCATTGAAAAATATTTGAAAAATGTATTTGAAATTTTAAATATGACTCCCATATATGCTTCAAGTACAGAATTTGTTGTGAGGAATAACAAGAATGCGATTCGAAAAATTCACAAACCGTTTGCAGCAAGCATTATCCGATGCCCAATCTTTAGCAATGGGGAAAGACCATACAGCCATTGAAGGAATCCATATTCTTTCGACATTGCTTGAAGAGCCTTCGAACCAAAGCTTGTTACAACAGGCAGGTGCTAATCTTCCTGAGTTAAAAACCAAACTTCAGCAAGCCCTACAGGATACCGCCACCATTGCGACGCCGACAGGGGACATCAACCTAAATCCTGAAGCAGTCAAAGCGCTAAATTTAGCCGATAGTTTTGCGCAAAAAGCTGGAGATGAGTTTCTTTCTACAGATTGGGTGATTCTCGGTTTAGCTGAAACGGGTAAAACCAAAACCTTATTAAATAGTGTAGGCGTAACGACAGATAAATTACGTAGTGCAATTGAACAAATACGAGGCGGTGAACAAGTCATGAGTAATAACCACGAAGATCAACGTGATTCACTCAACAAATATACCTTAGACCTCAATGCACGTGCATTAGAAGGTAAGCTAGATCCGGTCATTGGTCGTGACGAAGAGATTCGCCGTACCATTCAGGTTTTATCACGCCGTAGTAAAAACAACCCCGTACTGATTGGTGAGCCGGGTGTGGGTAAAACTGCAATCGTTGAGGGCTTAGCACAGCGTATCGTCAATGGCGAAGTTCCTGAAAGTCTGAAAGGTAAACGTGTACTTTCACTCGACCTTGGTTCATTGCTTGCAGGTGCAAAATACCGTGGTGAATTTGAAGAACGTCTTAAAGCCGTTCTAAAAGATTTGGCCAAATATGATGGCGAGATCATTCTCTTCATTGACGAATTACATACGCTTGTTGGCGCAGGTAAAGGTGATGGTGCAATGGATGCAGGGAATATGCTTAAACCTGCGTTGGCACGTGGCGAACTTCGCTGTGTAGGTGCAACCACCTTAGATGAGTACCGTCAATATATCGAAAAGGATGCGGCATTAGAACGCCGTTTCCAAAAAGTGATTGTTGATGAACCGAGCGTGGAAGACACCATTGCGATTTTACGTGGTCTAAAAGACAAATATGCAACCCATCATGGTGTGCAAATTTTAGACTCTGCAATTATTGCTGCGGCAAAAATGTCGCACCGTTACATCACAGACCGTCAGTTGCCAGATAAAGCCATTGATTTGATTGATGAAGCAGCATCACGAATCAAAATGGAAATTGACTCTAAACCAGAGCCACTTGATCGTTTAGACCGCCGTTTAATTCAGTTAAAAATGCAACTTGAAGCCGTAAAAAAAGATGCGGATTCAGTGTCGAAGGCTGAAGTTGAGCATTTGGAGAAACAAATTGCTGAAGTTCAAAAAGAATATAGCGATTTGGAAGAAGTGTGGATTGCGGAAAAACGTCTGGTTGACGGAACGAATCAAGCTCAAATTGAGTTAGATAAAGCACGTACTGCCTTTGAAAAAGCACAACGTGAAGGTGATTTAGCAGAAGCGAGCCGTTTGCAATATGGAGTCATTCCTGAGTTGCAAAAACGCTTGAATGAAGAAGAAATTGCGGAGGTGAATGAAGAGCCGAAACTGATTCGTACCAAAGTCACTGAAAATGAAATCGCTGAAGTGGTAAGTGCGGCTACAGGTATTCCTGTTGCGAAAATGTTGCAAGGTGAACGTGAAAAACTCTTACATATGGAAGAGTTCTTACATAACCGTGTAGTGGGTCAAGATGAAGCTGTCGTAGCAGTGTCGAATGCGGTGCGTCGTTCTCGTGCAGGATTATCCGATCCAAACCGCCCAAGTGGTTCATTCTTATTCCTTGGGCCTACAGGTGTAGGTAAAACTGAGTTAACCAAAGCGCTAGGTAATTTCTTATTTGACAGTGATGATGCGATTATTCGTATCGACATGTCAGAGTTTATGGAAAAGCATTCGGTGAGCCGTTTGGTAGGTGCGCCTCCGGGCTATGTGGGTTATGAAGAAGGCGGTGTATTAACCGAGGCTGTACGTCGTAAACCTTATAGTGTGGTGTTGTTTGATGAGGTTGAAAAAGCACATCCAGACGTCTTTAACATTTTGCTTCAAGTGTTGGATGATGGTCGATTAACAGACTCACAAGGTCGTGTGATTGATTTCAAAAACACCGTGATTGTGATGACCTCGAACTTAGGTTCAACCGATGTTCGTGAATTAGGTGAAAACCCGTCGAAAGACGAAGTTCGTGCTGTGGTGATGGCTGCTGTCTCGGAACATTTCCGTCCAGAATTTGTGAACCGAATTGATGAGTTGGTGGTTTTCCACTCTTTACAAAAAGCGCAAATTCGCGGCATTGCAGATATTCAGTTGGATCGCTTACGTTCACGTTTGGCAGACAAAGACATGAGCTTGGCAGTTGAAGATAGTGCCTTTGAATTGCTTATTGATGCTGGTTTTGACCCTGTGTATGGTGCACGTCCTCTGAAACGTGCTATCCAACAACAAGTTGAAAATACACTAGCACAGAAAATCTTGTCAGGTGCATTCCAACCGGGCGATACGATTGTCGTTCAAGCGGAAGGAGATCACCTAAGTTTTGACAAGATGAAACTTAACTAAAAAGCACAAATCTGCTACATCCAGTTGTAAAAACAGAAACCCGGTTTAGGCCGGGTTTTTTTTATTTTACGCTTGTCGTAATTTTCGTTTAAATACGTAAAGTTGATTGTATTTCATCATTTTCACCCACTAATATGACGTCCGCACACATCCAACGAGATGACTGTGTTCTGTAAAACAAAAACAATATCGCTCGTTCATCATGAATGAATGGCAACAGGGAATTATGATTATGATGGAATTTAAACTGCTTAGGCAGATCAAAAAAGAACCTTATAGTTTATATAAACGTACTGGTGACATCACTGTTCAAGAACTCAAACGCATGTATGGTATTTATCAAAAGTATTATGCCAATACCCGTTATGAAATTTTTGAACGCGACTTCTTAGAAAAAACCGGTGTTTTTTTTATTATTGAACCGAAAAATAATCAAATTGTCGGATTTTCGACGGTTATGGAACGTGACTTTGTTGTTGATGGTAAAGCCCGACATGCTTTTTTCAGTGGAGATACCATTATTGAGAAAGAGTATTGGGGAAATCGTGCATTAACTAGAGCAATGTTCCGTTATATTATTAGTTTTAAATTTCGTCATCCAAGAACACCTGTATATTGGATTCTAATCTCTAAAGGCTTTAAAACTTATCTGCTTTTAGCCAATAACTACTACAGCTACTATCCACACTATGGTGAGAAAAATGCTCATCTCAAAGACTTTGTCGAATCGTACTGTAAAGAATATTTCTCAGAATACTAGGGTGTGTTGACATTTACAGCCGATAAATTGAGCTAAAGAGGCAACCATATAAATATACAAGCTAAAGCAACAGCGCTTTGATAGTTACGTTTTAGCTTATCGTATCTTGTGGCAATTCCTCT
>NZ_VPBO01000030.1:0-33147 GCF_013418655.1 Acinetobacter sp. YH12128
GTAAAAATCCACACAAGTTGTTCTTCATAATCTCTTAATGATCTTCTTGTTGGTTCGTCACCAGCAAGCTAGGTCGGCTATATTACTCTTTATTTCTAAAGAGTCAACCGGTAATTCAAATTATTTTAAACTTATCAAATAAAACCTAACTTAATCAATTCAACCAAGTCATTGTTTTATCAGAAGTTTTAATCTCCATCACCGCCGATGGATGTGCATTCTACAGCATTTCATATTCGTTGCAACACCCTTTTTCATTTATTTTTAGTTTTTCATTACGTTTGTTTATTTATTCTACTAAATCAGTGTGTTTTACTTAAAAAAGTGTTTTTAGCGTACAGAAAGCATGCAATACGCCACAGGCACCCATATGATAAACATTAAAATTGGCATAACACCGTGCACTTCTTCAGGTTTTCTATACAACCATTGAATAAATGGAATGGCGATACAAAATAATGTCGCCATCAATAGCACATCAACGAATCCACCTTTCAGCAGTTGCCACATCAAGACTGGCACACTCATCATTAAGCCAATTATCAATAAAACACAGTATTCGTATTTTCTGAGCTGCCATAGTGTGAATCCTTGAATGATCCAGAATCGCTCTGCATATTCAAAATTTGATTTTAAGTCCATTTTTATCACGCCTAGATTGAATAAACTCAGTGCAATATAGATGGCACACATCAATTGGAATAATTGTGAAGCAGTGAAATCAAGGCTCATGATGTTCCAAGTATCCGCCTGTGTGGCGAACCAATACAAAATCACGACCGCTGTAACCGAAATACCGATACTGACAATACGGTGGGTTAGAAATCTTTTATGAAATGCCTGACGAATAATTAATTTATTCTGATTGAGCCAGAGTGGGCTATATTTCTGTATCACAAATACGTTAGGTACTTGCAGCTTTATTGGTTTTGATTTCCTACCGAGCAGCCAGAATTTTATTGCCGCTATACAGATGAATGTAGATAACAACACCGCAACGAGTTGAGCGTCCAATATCGCAAGGCTCAAAATGGGCGAATATGTCAAAAGACACACTAAAACCCAATATTGATTCTGTTGTAAAAACAGCATTTGTATAATTAATAAATTAAAGATCCAAAGTAGCATCAATACACTGATGCCAAGGGAAGCCAAGAGTTCATACTCAACCCAAACATATAGAAGCGCCAAAACAAATGGCAATAACATCAAAAAGCTTAAACTCCCTAAAAATTTGATTTCCACTGCAAAACGACTTTTAAGCGTGATGGGCAATAGCGCTAGATAGCGATACCCTTCCCCACCGCTCAAAGCTTTACGTTGTATCGCACACCAAAATACATTTAAGGCAAGAAAGCCTGTCCAAAGAAACAAATTCGTGATTAATGATTTGCAATAAACCAAATCAATAATAGGCTGCACTAATGATAAGAGCAGTCCGAATAACATTGGCCCGAGAATTAATGTGACTAAAATAAGTAAATGCTTTTGCCGTGCAACTGCGTCTGCTGTGGTCTTGACATAGTATGTCTATCGGTATTTCAAAAGCGTTTTTATAATTGTTCGCTGCCCAACATGTCTTTGTTTATTCATGCCGTCTGCTCATTGGACTTTAGCCGATCCAGCTCGATGATTTTTGCTGCAAGACTGTCTCTAAATACAGGATCATGGCAAGACAATAGAATCAATTTTGATTGGCTCTGCTGTAAAAGTATACTTGTTAATTCAGCCAAGGCATTTTGATCTAAGCCATTGCTCGGTTCATCCAAAATCAGTAAAGGTGCCGAAGTCATTAAGGCTGCAACCAATAAAAACTTTTTGGTTGTGCCAAAAGACATGTCAGCAAACGGCGTGGCTAAATAGTGTTCTAATTTAAATTTTTCAATGAAGATTTGATACTGCTCATGCGCTATCCCTCGAATATCACACATTAAATTCAGAAACTCCTGCCCTTGTAAAAAATCATAAATAGGGCTTTTATCTGGCACATAGGCCACAAGTTTCTTGTATTGATTGTTGTGAGGGGCATATTGCTGATCATTAATCAAAATATTGCCTGTATCGAAATCCAACATCCCCGCAATCATCGCAAGTAAGGTGGACTTCCCTACTCCATTCTCAGCAACAACAGCGACAATTCCGAATTCGCTTAACTCTAAATTTAAATTTGAAAATATACTTTTTCCCGCAAAAGATTTGGACAGTTGCTGCAAGCTCAAAGAAACCATGATGATGTTCCTGATTTATTATCTTAAGTTATTGATTTATTATTAATCTATCTTCACATATCTTGGATCAGAATTAAATAGATTATTTAAGAGACAACTTTAATTTTTTAAGTGTCATTCACTATCTAAATACGCCAAAATCATCTTTGACAATTCCACTTTAAGCTGTTGTTCTGTAATTAAAAAACTATTATTGCTTACATAGCGCATCATGGTAAATAAAGTACTGTTAATAATCACAAAAGAGCGATGTTTCAGCGTTTCAAAGTTCCAATGTGAATAATAGCGATTAAATAAATACATCCCAACTTCAAAAAAATGCTTTTCCAAAACCTGAGAGGCATCTGAATGACTGTATTGATGCCAATGTTTTAAGATTTCAATGAAGAAGCCGCGATCAGCTTTCAACATATCAAAGCCAAACTGAATACAAAGTGGGATCACCTCATAAATACTGTGCAGCTCTTGCTCCACGACTATATTTTTTAGTGCTAACCCCAATTGTTCTGATTTTCTGAGCAGTAACTCTTCTACGATTTGTTCTTTATTTTCAAAATATTGATAAATTGACCCAACGCTCACGCCAGATTTTTCCGCAATTTTGGGCGTCGTCAGCTCCAGTAAACCTTGTTCTGCAATACACAACTGCGCAGCTTGCAAAATGTTTCCCACGATCATTTTCGCGCGTTGTTGTTGTGGTCTTTTTCTCATTCTATTGCTCTCCAATGCGATAGTGTTATGCGAATTGAATGCGAATAAATATTCATATTAGTGTGGTATGCAACAATAACATTGAAGATCAAAACATGACCACCCACTTCAATACCCGGCTGTCTTCATTTCAGGCCACGCAGCAATCTAATCTGCTGAGTTTTCTGCTGTCTCATTTGACGGGTCAAGCTGCACAGCCGAATTACCCTCAATATCTTGCCCTCAATAAAGCCCTGCAATGTAGTGATCCACAGATGGAAAAAGTGCTCACGTGGATGATGCAGAACCCTAAGCAGCATCGTGAATATTTTGAAATTGCTTTATTTAAAGGTGTAGAACAGCTTCCCTTTCCTATTCCTGAACTCGAACATTTTTTTAAGCATGTTGAACAAATACCGCCCTGGCTAGAGCCAGAAAAAATACAGCAAGCCCTTGAGTTCACCCATCGGCTAGGGATTAATAATGGCTTTATTTTGCGCGATCTTTCACTTATGGTCGGTTATCTTTTCCCCGGTTTCAATCAGCCGCTCATGCTGACCGGTGCTTTAAATAAACAAGCCGGTACACGTCTGGCTGAAACCACTAAATGGTGGGTAGATATCACTGAAGAACGCGGACTCGAACGTTTGCATGCAGGATTTACATCGACAATTTATGTGCGTTTTATTCATGCTGTGGTACGGCATCAACTCCAAAAAGGCAAAGACTGGGATTTTGCAACGTGGGGGGTGCCGATTAATCAATTTGACTTGGCGATGACCAATCTTGCCTTTAGCAGTGTGGTGCTTTTGGGCATTCGCGCTTTAGGGATTTTTCCATCAAAACAAGAGACTGAAAGCTTTTTGCATTTTTGGCGTTATGTGGGTTGGTTGATGGGTATTGATGACAAATGGTTAATTGAAAAAGAATCTGATGGTTGGAAACTGTTGTATTGGATGCAATTTGTACATCCTCAATCTGATGCAAGCAGTATGGCTCTCGGCGCCAGTCTCTCTAAAGAACCTTTTGAACGACAGTACAAATACCTTCGACCACTTCAGCAAAAACTGGCTTATCGACAACATCTGGAGCTGACACAATTTTTTATTGGCAAAAAACGTATGCACAAATTAGGACTCAAACCACAGTCCGCCGCATGGTTTGCCTATTATTTATTGGCTAGAAATCTCGTCCTGTATTCAGGCGCTAAGCATGTCCCAAGTTTAAATCAAAAATTACAGCAAAAAGGCCGTGCGATTCAAAAACTCGGTTTAGCACTGTATCAAAGTAAGGCCAAACAACTGGCCAGTATGCACCAATAAAAAAAGCAGAGCGATCGCTCTGCTTTTTGGATGACAAATGTCAGGACTTAGAATTTCATCGAAATACGTGCCCAATAATTGCGACCGATATTATTAAACTGTTGATCAGTCGCTAAACCTGTCCCTGCATCACCCAGTTTATTTAGATGTTCGGTATAGGTTTTATTCAGGAGATTATCCACACCGACAGATACATCTACACCCTCATCAATATGATAAGTACCATTTAAAGACAGTGTGCCAAATCCTGCACTTTCTTTCAGGTCATAACCCACGATATTGCCTTGGTGCGCACTGATACGATTTTGCCCATCAACCACACGCCAGAATGCTCCCAAAGTATAATTATCTTGGATATAACGTAAGTTGATACGTGCTTCTAACGGTGAGATTTGTGGTAATGGCTTGCCATCTGTGGTGTTTTTACCCCACGCATACATTGCGCTGACATCGGCTTGAATATGATCGCTAAATTGATAGCCAATCCCTGCTTCAGCTCCCGCAATGGTGGCATCCACATTTCGGCTATGTGCTTCCATACCCTTCATCATTCCTGATCCAGACTTATAACTTGTTAAAATATAATCTCTCACTAAACCTGCATAAGCCGATACCCAGGAATTCAAAGCGCCATGTTCATGTTGATAACCCATATCTAACTGAAGCGTTTTTTCTGTATCAATATGATTGAATGTATTGTTATGACCATTTCCTGATCTTGGGCTGAATAATTCCCAATAATCTGGCATGCGCTCTACATAGCCTAGACCGATATAGGTTTTACCATTGTCATGTTCAGGGTGCTTATTTTCAAAACGAATAAAAGCACTTGGTAATGTTTCATTCAGCTCCGTGTTATAGCCACTCGCTTTCGAAGCTGCCCGCTCATCTTTCACTTGCACTTGATCGAGACGAAGTCCTGAAACCAACTTGTTGTTATCACTCAATTGATAACTGACTTCTCCAAAACCGCCATAGGACTGAAATGCCATATCTTGCGTTAAGGGCTTATTCATCGAAGGCATCATTTTCGACGTCATGCTGCCGGCATGTTTATTATTCTGCGTATCTAGTCCAGTAATGAACTGCAGCTTATCCCATTCATGTGTTACCGCCATACGTGCATTTAATGTACGGCGTGTTACCTGCATCGCCATTGGATTCGGCATCATCATAGTCATACCATGATGGGTCATTTCAGCTAAAGGTGGCTCACGCAAACTAAAGTTGTCCATGATATGGTCGTTATAACTATAGTTGACCTGTGCTTCGATTTTTTTAATCACCTCTGTGACATTTTTTTTCTCGACACGAAGGCCTAAGCTTTCACGGGCAAATTGCGAACCATCCATTGAACGGCCTGCGTATACCGCCTCACCATCGGCTTTACCTCCAGTAAGTTCTACCCATGTATCTTCGTTTGGCGTCCAACCAAGAGCCAAATCTGTATTCCACCGCTCCCAGTCTGACGGCACAGTATTACCATCTCCGTCTTGGTAGCTATCCGCAACAGAACGACTGGCATTTAGACGGACATATTTATGTTCATCGCCCACAGCCGCTTCGACATTGTGATCTAAACGACCATAAGAACCGATCATCACACTGGCTTGACCACGGTAGTTTTTATCAGCATCGAATTGTTCAGGTTTGCGTTCAAACAAGACTGTTGCAGCAGAACCTGTATTGGCATATTGAACCGTTTGAGGGCCTTTAATCACTGAAATTCGGTCATAACTTTCAGGGGAAATATAAGACGTTGGTGCATCCATACGACTCGGACACGCCCCGAGATTTTCTGTGCCATCGGTCAAAATTTTAATGCGTGAACCAAACATGCCACGGAAGGTTGGATCTGCATTGGTTCCCCCATTTTTAATGGCACTAAACCCCACAATGCTTTTTAAATAATCGGCCCCATCACTGGCAGGTATCGGTTGAATCGGCTGTTTTGGATTGGCACGGACAATTAAACCATTGGCATCATTTCCTTGATGTGATGTCACCACAATCGGTGCCAAAGTCTGTACTGCATTGGTTTCCGTCATCTCTACGGGCATCTCGTCAGCCATCACAGAAGTTGAATAGCAGGCAATACAAATTGCAGCCGCAAGAGGCTGTAGAAAAAATTTAGGCTGAGCCATGTTTATCTCACAAAATACATAAATAAAGGCGTACCTGAGTCCTCAACGACCCAAGTTTAAAAAACGTCGGATTTATGCAGCGAGTGGCGGGGCTCGACCTTGCGGAAGTAAAAAGAGTTGTTGAAGAACAAACCAGACATGCTTGAAAGCTTTTTGAAAAGCAATTAAACGAACTTGAATTCGATCAAGCACTTCTTTCACATCAAGTTCAGGGGGCAAAACCAAATTGCCATAGACCGTACAATACTGACATTGATGACTGGCATCATGTTCATGGGCAGTATGATCGACTTGAACTTGCTCTACATGAGCGGAAGAGGAATGGTGTGAATGTGCGGTATGTTCAGCATGAACATTGGGAAGTAAAAGTGCACGCGTAATGGTTTCGCAGACCGGAGCAACTTGATATTGCTTGGGCAACAATGGCTGTAAAAAAACAGCAATCTGCAAAAAAACCGCTGCAAAGGACAGCAGCACTCCACTACGAAACAATACAGGCAAACCCTAACATTTGTCTGACCCAAGTATAACAAAGCCCAATCGAAATTGGGCTTGTCTCAGGTATTTTTTAACCACGATCAATTAACGCTTAACTGCGACTTTATCTTTTTGACGTTGGCGAACCAATTTTTCCACTTTGTCACGTGCACGTTGACGTTTCAAAGGCGATAGATAGTCGACGAATAACTTACCATTTAAGTGATCCATTTCATGTTGGATACAAACTGCGAGAAGTCCGTCCGCTTCCACTTCAAATGATTGACCTTCAAGGTTAATTGCCTGAATTTTTACACGTGACGGGCGCTCAACTTTATCGTATATTTGAGGCACTGATAAACAGCCTTCTTCATAGGGCTGCGTCTCTTGCGTCAATGGCGTAATTTTGGGGTTAATAAACACCATGGGTTGATCTTTTTCTTCAGATAAATCCATGACTATCAGCTGAATATGGTGATCTACCTGTGTTGCTGCCAGGCCAATTCCCGGTGCTTCATACATAGTTTCAAACATGTCGGCTGCTAACTGACGAATTTCATCAGTAACTTCTTCGACTGGTTTTGCAATGGTACGAAGACGGGGATCGGGGAAACTTAAAATAGGTAATAAGGCCATACGACGTCCTCACTTATGCCATTGATCAAAAAACAAAATGAAGGAATGCTTCATCAAAAAATTGTGTGTAATATCGTTATTATAACGCAGTTACATACATAATTTTAGGAATTATGATAATGAAAAAGGTTTTGAAGGGCATGCCAACTTTTAGTGCCTTGGGGTTTAAAAAACAATTATTGGCACTTACAGTCTGTGTAAGTGTGGGGATGGGAATGGTCAGTGTTGCAGAAGCTGCCCCTGCTCGTAACGTCAATCCACCGTCATTGAAGGCAGGTGCCCCTCAAGTTTATGTGGTGAAAAAAGGCGATACGTTGTGGGATATTTCCAAGCGTTTCTTAAAAAATCCCGTGCGCTGGCCTGAAATCTGGGCGAGCAATAAACACGTGAAAAATCCGCACTGGATTTTCCCAGGTGACCGCCTATTAATGTGTACCTACAATGGCCGCCCAATCATCGGTAAGGATGAAGGTGATGGCTGTGAAGGTATTATTCGTCGCTATACAGGTGGCACTAAACTTCAACCACAAGTTCGTGTTGAATCCCTCAACAGTGCGATTCCGGTTATCCCATTAGAATATATTAAGCAATGGCTTGAGCGCAGCATGATTGTTGCCGCTGATTCTGTTGAAGGCACACCTTACATTTTAGGTACAGCTGATCAACGTGTATTGGCAGCCAAAGGCCAAACAGTTTATGCACGCGGCCAAGGCATGCAAGTCGGTCAACGATATGCTGTTTACCGTGAAGGCGAACCGTACATCTTTACCGATGCAAACGGCAAAAAATACAACGCAGGTTTAGAACTGACTCAAGTCGCTTCAGGTGTTGCCGTTCGTGGTGAAAATGACATTACCACTTTAGAACTAACCGATACTTATAATGCTGAAGTTCGTCGTGGCGATCGTGTTCTTCCTGAATATGACCCAATGCTGCCAACACTGTTCTATCCAACCAATGCAGAAAATGTCACTGCTGGCGGTAGTGTAGTTCGTGTTATGGGCTCGATTGGTACTGCAGCGGTTCACAGTGTTGTGACGATCGACCGTGGTAGCTTGCAAGGCGTTCAATCTGGTCAAGTCTTTAGCGTGAACCAAAAAGGTGAAATCGTGACTGATCCAAAAACCAAAGAACGTGTTCAACTTCCAGGACAACGTATTGGTAACATTATGGTATTCAAAACGTTTGATAACCTAAGCTATGCTTATGTACTTGAAAGCGAATTACCAATCAAAGTAGGTGCAACGATTCAGCCACCACTGATGGATGACTAAGACCAAATCCATAAAAATGAGGCTGTATTTCAGCCTCATTTTTTATTATCCAACAACGATATCACTGATCATTTTAAACCATAAAAAGAAGACAGATTCAAAGGTCTCATTATGCTCAACTCATTGACTGACTTGCATTTAGATTACATTCGCCTGTGGTTTGTGGTGCAACACTCACTTCGTAGTTTCTATAAAATTCAGCAGCACTATCCTGCCCTACACCACGCCCTTAAGCCTGATCAAATCACCACATGGCAAAAATTAGGACTGCATAAAAATCATTTACAGCGCTTTGAAGAATTTCATAGTCCAAGTGGACAGCTTAGCTTTGAAAAATGTCTCAAGGATATTGAACAATACAGTGACTTTGTACTGATTCCTGAAGACCTGAACTATCCTCAACAGCTTTTACCTTATAGCGACAAGCCGCCCATTCTATTTGGGCAAGGTAATGCCCAAGCCTTGATGCAACCCCAAATTGCGATTGTTGGTAGCCGCAAACCTAGTCCCCAAGGTCGGCAAATTGCTTATGATTTTGCTTATTATCTAAGTGAGCAAGGGTTCTACATCAATAGCGGTTTAGCACAAGGAATTGATGAAGCGGCACATCGCGCTGCCATACAACACCACAGAACCATTGCCGTGATGGGTACAGGTTTAGATCAAACTTATCCGACCGCACATCAGCGTTTAAGACAAGAAATCATCCAACATGGGGGAACCGTAATCAGTGAGTTTCTTCCACACACTCCCCCATTGCAACACCATTTTCCACATCGAAATCGTATCGTCAGTGGGCTCA
The DNA here is from genome assembly GCF_013418655.1 of Acinetobacter sp. YH12128. NCBI lineage: Bacteria > Pseudomonadati > Pseudomonadota > Gammaproteobacteria > Moraxellales > Moraxellaceae > Acinetobacter > Acinetobacter sp. YH12128. The sequence continues at coordinate 9,574 of NZ_VPBO01000030.1, forward strand.
GTCTTGGTGTCATCGTGGCGGAGGCGGCATTAAAAAGTGGCTCACTGATCACAGCTCAACGCGCTGCCGAACAAGGCAAATCTATTTTTGCCATCCCAGGCCATATTTATAGTGAGTCACATCAAGGTTGCCATCAACTCATACGCGAAGGTGCAATTTTGATTGATCATCCACAACAGGTTATTGAAGACTTGGCACTAGCCACACAGTGGCAATCACAGGCTGCCGAAACCTTAACAACCACCGAAATAGCCACACCAAAAACAGCAACATCGGACACACCTCCACCCGAACCCATACCGGACCATTTAGTTGCATTGTATCGGCAGCTTGATTGGGTCGGCCAAAGCCTTGATCAATTGTCCATTCAACTCAAAATTGATACCGCGACATTAACCAGTCAACTGATGGAATTAGAGTTAATGGGCTATGCCACACAACAAGCCGGACACTACCTACGTTGTCGAATGGGTAAATTAGGTTCACAATAGTCCTTTGTCGAATCAGATAAGGTCTATAGAAATGATTACCACCTCTGTTGCAGAAGCAGCTTCCTGTCTTAAAAAAGGTCAGGTTCTCGCATATCCTACAGAGGCTGTTTGGGGATTGGGCTGTGATCCCTACAATGAGCAAGCCTTTCTCGAAATTTTGCGCCTAAAACAACGTCCCATTGAAAAAGGCGTGATTTTATTGGCTGCCAATGTCGCTCAAGTTGAACACCTGCTTCAAGGCTTAACAGAAGATATGCGTCAGCAAGTCATTGCGACCTGGACCAACCGTAAACCCAATGAACGTGCAACCACATGGTTATTACCGGCTGGCGACCATATTCCAACATGGATTAAAGGCAATCATCCAAAAGTCGCAGTCCGTGTGACTACCCACTCTTTATGTGTGGCTTTATGCCAAGCTTTTAATGGCTTTATTGTGTCTACCAGTGCCAATCCTGCAGGATTAACCCCTGCACGTTCCTTACAAGAAGCCAATCAATATTTTGCCAATGAACTAAATTACTTAAATGGTGATCTCGGCCTAAGCCAAGAACCAAGTAAAATTATTGATGCTGAAACAGGTGAAATCATCCGCGCATAAGCTCGGATGCCTGTCTACACCTGCCTTTCGGGGAAATACAGACAAAAAAAAAGCTCAGCCATATAGGGATGGCTGAGCATAAAAAAGGATGTGTATAAAATCACATCCAGAGGGTCTTGCAATCTCTGGGTAAATATCAAGTAATTATTAAGAACTACTTCATCATTTACGATGAAAGTATTATGTAATATTTTTTTAAATTTAACAAATAGATTTTTTATATAAATAAAACTACTGATAAGCACTTTATTTGTGATTTTATAACCACTTAGTCAAAATATGTGCCTATTTTTGATTGATTTTTAAGACGAGCATCTGTTTTTTTAATTCAGTTTTACACTCAAAAATCCATTTTCAAAAGATTTACCCTATAAAAAAACAAGTTTGTTTGCTTGTTTTTTAATCAACACTTCTCATAAATTTTCAACTTTTTACTGGATTTACTTACGCTGCGCCAAGATCACCCCAGTAATCGCCATCACTGTGCCGACACTATGATAAAACATCCACTGCTCAGCCAACCAGAAATAGGCAATAATCGCGGTAAATACCGGCATCAAATTCATAAAAATACTGGTGCGATTCGGGCCGAGATGTTGTACAGCCAACATCCATACCAACGGTGCAATCAGTGATGGAAAAATTGCCGCATAAAATACACTTGGCGCATTGGCAGGATTAATCGCGTCTATGCCTAAATACAATACGAATGGCAAGTGATATAAAACGGCAAAGAAAATTTGTACATATAAGCTCAACAGTAGCGGAAGTTTCAATTGCCATTTTTTTAAAAACACCCCATAAAAGGCATAAAAGAACACTGCGAAAATCATGAGGATATCGCCGAAATGTCCGCCCATATTCAGTAATTGACTGAAATCTCCTTGCGCAATGACAAACAATAGCCCCGTAAATGAAATCGCACAGCCTAGGATGGCATAGCGGTTGGGCACATCTTTAATTAAGAAAAATGCAACGGCAATCGTAAAAACAGGGATAAAGGCATTAATGATGCCCATATTGGTCGCCGTCGTATAATGCGCAGCGGTATAGCCCAAACCTTGATATAACACCATGCCAAAAGCACTCAGCACAGCCAATTGCTGCCAATGCTGCCCGATAAGCTGTCTTTGCTGCCAAACGGTTTTGAGCATAAAGGGGGTTAGGATCAAAAATGCAATAAACCATCGATAAAAACTGATACTGACTGGTGAAATATAATCAGTTACATAGCGGGTGACGGTAATATTTAACGACCATATAAATACTGCGATCAGAGGCAAACAAATTGCAAATTTCGCCCAACGCGCTTGAAGCAACATGTCTGACTCCTCAATATATCGTGCAAAGATTGGTCTAGGTATTTTGAGTGATGTCTGTTTTAATTGAAATACATGATTTCAGACATTTATATTGTAGTTCAGACATCGACACCTAGGCATATATGACATCAGCACCGATTGAACAACAAATCGAGCTTTTTGAAGCGCACTACACCACATTAGATACGGTCTATCCACACAGTTGTCTTTGGGGTGATTTTAATTTTTGTCTCGATGGTATTTTCGAATATGAGATACAAGGGCAACACCATCTCTCACCTGCCAGTTATGGGGTGTGGATTCCCCCACATACAGAACATTGCTCAGTCGCGATTGATGAGCAACCTATTCATTATGTGGCAATCCGACTGGCACCTGATCTCTGCATAAATTTCCCCAAGCAGACGGAAGTATTTAGCATCCAGCCTTTCTTTCGTTTGTTGGTGCAAGAAATTTTGGCCTTTCCTACAGAGCAACATACCACACCACCCTATCGACACCTACTACAGGTCTTATTCGACCAGTTAAAAACTGCACCCAAACATCAACATTATTTACCGCAAAGCCATGATGCGGTGTTAAAGCCGATCTTGGCGCAGCTTGCAGATGTAGATCATTTTAGTTTGAGCCTACAACAATGCTTATCCAATGTCGGTTTGAGTGGGCGTCAGTTACTGCGGCTGAGTCAGAACGAACTGCAAATGAGCCTTTCTGAATGGCGAAACCGTGCAAAAATTATTTATGCCATTCAACAACTCCGTGCTGGTCAGTCTATTAAAGCTCTCAGCTATGAATTGGGCTATCAACACAGCTCAAGCTTTATTGAGTTTTTTAAACGCTATACAGGAAAAACCCCAAACCAACACCGTGCCACTAGTTAAATGCCAAGCACTCAAGCAAGCCTCAGCTCGAATTCTGCAAACTACTACAAAAATTATGCGAAAAGCCTATCGATAAAAGCTTGCTGTTCACCAGATTTCCCTTTAAAACAAGGATGAAAGGCACAACTTCAATTAGGAACGAATATGTCAGCTTCAGTTTACGATATCCCGGTAAAAACCATCCAAGGTGATGACACCACACTCAATCAATACCAAGGCAAGGTTTTATTATTGGTCAATGTGGCCTCTAAATGTGGGCTAACACCGCAATATGAAGGCCTAGAAAAACTCTATACAGAGAAGAAATCACAAGGTTTTGAAGTCTTAGGTTTTCCTGCCAATAACTTTTTAGAACAAGAACCTGGTTCTGAAGCTGAAATTCAAGAATTTTGCTCAATCAACTACAAGGTTGATTTCCCACTTTTTGCAAAAATTTCTGTGGCAGGCGCGGATAAACACCCACTTTATCAAACCTTAACCCAAGCCATCCCTGAACGCATTGGTGAAGGCCCATGGTGGGATGATTTAGTTGAATACGGTTTAACTCCAAATCCTAAGCCTGAAGTTTTATGGAATTTTGAAAAATTCCTCGTGAATAAACAAGGCGACGTTGTGGCACGATTTGCACCTGACATCAAGGCAGATGATGCACGTATTGTCGATGCTATCAACGCTGAATTAGCCAAATAATTCGACAATGTTTCAATCTCTCAGTTAAGATTATTATGATTTTAACTGAGATTTATCATTTTAAAATACGAAAGCTCAACAGCACAGTAAACAAAACACACCGTTAAAAAACCAAATCCTGAACAAGAAAAAAGTCGTAAATCCTTCACATGATTGACGTTCTGGACAAAAAGTACCTTCTAAATACCGTGGTCATAGCTACAAGGTAGACCACAACAAATACAAAAACCTGTCTAAACCAGGCAAAAACCAACAATGGATTAAAGTGAGTGGTGACTACATTTTAATGAATGCTTTCAGCCACGCCATGATCAAAATCATTGCAGGTTAAACCCACCAAAACATCAAAAGAGGGCAAATGCCCTCTTTTTTTTGTTCAAGCGATTATTTTGTTATTGCTTTGCAACAATCTATTTTTAATCCACATTCTACCCCTATATTCAAAGCATAGACTTAACACATAGTGATGATTGAATGAAAAAGCTTGTGCAGAATGCCCTTCTCCCTTTTGCCATTTTTAGTGGTGTTTTGGTGCTGATTGGCTGTGAACCTGCCACAGCACCGCAACAGGAACAAGAAATCGCAGCAGAAAATGATCGCCCTGCACCAACATCAACAAACGAAGATCAATCTGCGACACAAAGTCAGGCGACAGATCAAAGCCAATTAAAAAGTGGCAATATGTTTTATATCGTTCGCGATGTTGCGGATATGCAACTTAAAGCCGGCAATTATGTTGAACAACTCAAACAAACGCAGGTCGATTTAGAAGCCGCAGTCAGCAACCAAGATCATCTCCAATTGCAAAAAGCGGCAACCCAGCTACAACAGCAGCTCAAAGGTTTCAATCAAGCTTTGAATGATTTACATCTAAAAAGCACTGAAATTAATGATATTCGCAGCAATTTACAGGCAGCGAATCAGCAAGTATTGGCCTCACCTTTTCTCAATGGACAAGTCGATTTAAGCAAAGTTGATTTTCAGAAAATTCAAAATCAAATGGGCAATATTCAAGCTGAAATGCTTAAATTGGCAGGTATGTTGATCCAAGATCAAGCTGGAAAAAGCTCATCTACAGCACCCACTGAAACTGAATAAATAGCGGAATCTCGCATTTCCATTGCATTCCACCTGTTTTAAATCAAAAAAGCGTTAGACCTTGAGCTAACGCTTTTTTTCTTACAGTTCCGCTATAGAACACGACTGTTTTTCCTTTTAGATTAATACTTAATAATAAAGCCAATGATGGAACAGTTATGTCAAACGCTGTGATTTATAACATTACACCCATTACCTTTCGTTTAGATTTAAAAGATCCTTTCTTATTTACAGCTCATCATATCGATCATTTTCCTGCTGCAAATGCAGACATGGGGCCAAAAACAGCCGCAGAGAAAGATGAATTCAATATGTACTATGGCGATGTGGTTCCAGGTTTCCCAGAGCATCCACACACTGGCTTTGAAACCATTACCTTGGTTGACAAGACTATGTCGATCACTTTGACTCATTAGGCAATGGCGGACGCTATGCTGCAGGTGATGTGCAATGGCTGTCTACAGGCAATGGCGTTGAACACTGTGAAATGTTCCCCCTACTGCATGAAGATAAAGCCAATCCTTTTGAACTTTTCCAAATTTGGTTTAATTCATCAGTTGAACAGAAAACCCATGATGCCGACTATAAAATGTTTTGGCGTGAAGAGATTCCTCACGTCTTTGAAACGGATAGTGAAGGAAAAAATCGGATATTCGCGTGATTTCAGGGCAGTTTAAATCCACCGATGCCATTTCCCGACTGCCACACTCATGGGCGGCTGCCGCAGAAAATAAGGTCAACATTTATTTAATCACCATGCAAGCAGGTGCAGAGTTGGTGATTCCCGCAACAACAAGTAGCTCCAACCGTTTTGCTTATTTCTATCAAGGCAATACATTAGAAATAGAAGGTCAAACCATTCAGATGAAGCATTTGGTTGAACTCCAATCAGATGCCAACGTCCATCTCAAAGCAGGCGGATTAGAAGCACGGATTCTGTGGTTAGAAGGTGAACCGATTAATGAACCCGTGGCGATGCGCGGTCCATTTGTGCTCAATACCACGGAAGAACTCGATGCGGCTTTTAAACGCTATCGTGAAACCCATTTTGGAGATTGGCATTGGCCAACACCTGCACCCGTTTTCAAACGTGATCAGGCTCGATTTGCCAGTTATGAAGGCGGTAAACGTGTAGAGCACCCAGAGCAAGAAAACTCACAAGCGTCTTAAAGTTCAATTAGTTGGATTGAGCAAATTCAAAGGTATTGCAGTTTTTATCTTGTCCAAGTGCGCGCTGAACATCTTGTTTAAAGCGTGCTTGGGCAAAGGTATATTGCTTCGGCAAAAATAAGGTAATACGTGTCGTCTGTGGATCTAAACTTTCGACCAACATTTTATGCAAATACGCCCCATGCTCAGTTCGTGCCATCAATGTCCCCTGCTCCAAATGCTCTTCTAAACGATTATCGGTATAGACGTAGCGATTGTTCGCGGTAAACGCAACACAGTGATTATAGGCTTGTCGCAGATTTCGAAAGGCGGTCAAATATGGTATCTCAAGCTCCGTACTGATGCCATTATCAACCGATTCAGCGACCAGTGCAGCTTCAGTGGGAAGATTGGGTGTCGTAACGTATTGGCTTTGGCATGCAAGGAGCAAACCACAACAAAGACACAGAGATAAACTGGTAAAAAATTTGAGCATACAGACCTTTGCAAATTGTTCTTATTCATTTTGCAGCGATTGTAGCAAAACTGGGTTGCTGATTTAATACTCTACTATTCATTCCATGCTTTCATTGCAGACACCATGCAGCTGATTATTTTTACAGGCGTTCAAGCCTCTGGCAAATCCACCTTTTACATGTTGAATTTATATCATAGCCATTTACGTATTAATTTGGATATGTTGAAAACCCGACATCGGGAAAATATGATCTTTGAAGCAGGTTTGGCATCCAAAACAAAAATGGTGATTGATAATACCAACCCAGATCGGGAAGCTCGTGCTCGCTATATCCAACGTGCAGTTGATGCTGGGTTTGAAGTGATTGCTTATTATTTTGAAACCGATTTGGACAGTACCTTAAAGCGCAACAGTTTTCGTGAAGGCAAAGCCCATATTCCAGAAGTTGGCGTGCGTGCTACTTATCGCAAGCTTCAAGTTCCATCACAGGATGAAGGCTTTGATCAAATTTTTAAAATTAAAATTATCAGTCACGGCGAGTTTTCAATTTTACCCATGCATGAATAACGAGCATTAACCTGCTTTTTGGCTATCTTGCCATTTTTTAAAAGCCGATTGCATCGCTTGACGCTCATAAGGTTTCACTAAACGACTTTCTAATGAAGCAAAATCACCTTTATAGGCAGCAGCAACCATCGATTTAGCCAGCTCTTGAATACTTACGCGTCCACGGTGTTCATATTGTTGAACTTCTTCATGGGTGAGTTCAACATCCCAACATGACACGACAGAACTCAGATCAACCGCTATGCTCAAGTAATATTGATCAAAGTCTTGATAAAGTTCCCAAAAATGCGGCTCATAGGCGATAAGGTTCATGGTGCAATGCTAGCTAATTGAATTTAATCACTATAAAGATAATATTGAATAAAATATATTCAACTTTAGGTGATAGATATAAAGCCTGAGCTGAAAAAATTAGGGGAAAATTTTGATAAGAGATTTGATGTGAATATTATGGAGAATAGAAATTTCTCAATTATTCATTACAAATAAATCACTTCAAATTCATCAAAGACAATCAAATGAAATTTACTTACCAGTTATGTTCTTTGAACTCAATATTTGGGCAATATTGTTGTATTATCTTTTCTACGTCATTATTAATTTGGTCTAAGGGCAAAATAATCCCTATACACATACCGAAGAAAACAATTAAATGAGTTTGCGTTTTCTCAATATTTGATACTAAACTCCATGAAAAAATTTGAGTGTAATACTCAGTACTTTCGATAAGATTTTTCTCTGTAATCTCAATTTCTTTATCCCCAATGAAAATTTTCGAATTTTCAGCCATATGATCGATATATCGTATCTTAAACATATTTTGAAAAAGAGAGTTTACTTTGGGCAATAATCCTAATAAAAGAGCGACTAAAACAATCAAGTAATTCAAAAGTGAAGAATCATTTTTGAAGAAAATAAAAATAAAGAGACCGACAATTAATAGTATAAAAAATTTAAACACTAATCTGAGAAACTTAACTTCGAATTTGTCATATACAACAGGATTCATCAGATTTTCATTTAGCACCTGAAATACATAAAAATCTTCATTGGTTGTTTTAATGTTGAGTTTCATTTTATTTTTTATATCAAGATTTATTTGCTAAATATTATATCCATCTCGATTTAAGTTGTATATTTGAACATAAAAAAACCACCCTTTCGGGTGGCTCTTTCAATCTCGAACAGCGTCTTATTGAGCGCGGTTTTTGATTTTGCGGATGGTTTCCAACTGAGCAGCAGTTTCTGCAAGAGCAGCCAAAGCAGCAGCTGAGTCCAAGTCGCTCTTTTGATTTGCTAACAATTGTTCAGCTTGTTTACGAGCTTCAATAATTGCTGCTTCATCAAGGTTGTCAGCACGTACTGCGGTATCTGCAAGTACAGTAACAACGTGCGGTTGAACTTCTAGTACACCACCTGATACATAGATTAATTCTTCTGTACCATTTTCAAGCAGAACGCGGATTGCGCCCGGCTTGAGCAAAGTTACTAGTGGTGCATGGCCAGGCATAATACCCAACTCACCACCAGCACCTTTAGCAATTAGCATAGTTACAGTGCCAGAGTACAAAGACTCTTTAACACTTACAACGTCACATTGCATAGTTGACATGAGAATCTCCTAAATTAGGTAACTAATTAAAGTTTCTCAGCTTTAGCAATAACTTCGTCAATACCACCAACCATGTAGAACGCTTGTTCTGGAATGTGGTCGTATTCACCAGCTAGAAGACCTTTAAAGCCACGAATTGTTTCTTTAAGCGGTACAAGTTTACCAGGAGCACCAGTAAACACTTCAGCTACGTGGAACGGTTGAGAGAAGAAACGTTGGATCTTACGTGCACGGTATACAGTAAGTTTGTCTTCTTCTGCCAATTCGTCCATACCAAGAATTGCGATAATGTCTTTCAATTCTTTGTAACGTTGAAGAACGTTTTGAACTGAACGAGCGATTTCGTAATGCTCAGTACCCACTACAAGTGGATCTAACTGACGTGAAGTAGAGTCAAGTGGATCGATCGCTGGGTAAATACCAGAAGATGCGATGTCACGGCTCAATACAACAGTCGCGTCCAAGTGAGCGAAGGTAGTAGCAGGCGATGGATCTGTTAAGTCATCGGCAGGTACGTATACCGCTTGGATTGACGTAATAGAACCAGACTTAGTAGACGTAATACGTTCTTGAAGAACACCCATCTCTTCTGCAAGAGTCGGTTGGTAACCTACTGCAGATGGCATACGACCTAGAAGTGCTGATACTTCAGTACCCGCTAGTGTATAACGATAGATGTTGTCGACGAACAATAGAACGTCACGGCCTTTACCGTTTTCGTCTTTTTCGTCACGGAAGTACTCAGCCATAGTCAAACCAGTCAACGCTACGCGTAAACGGTTACCTGGTGGCTCGTTCATCTGACCGTAGACCATTGCTACTTTGTCTAGAACGTTAGAGTCTTTCATTTCGTGATAGAAGTCGTTACCTTCACGAGTACGTTCACCAACACCAGCAAACACAGATAAACCTGAGTGAGCTTTTGCGATGTTGTTGATCAACTCCATCATGTTTACAGTTTTACCAACACCGGCACCACCGAACAGACCAACTTTACCGCCTTTAGCGAACGGGCAAAGTAAGTCAATGACTTTAATACCAGTTTCTAAAAGGTCAGTAGAAGCCGCTTGTTCTGCATAAGAAGGCGCTTGACGGTGAATTGGTAAACGAGTTTCAGTACCAACAGGACCAGCTTCGTCGATAGGGCGACCAAGAACGTCCATGATACGACCTAAACATGCAGTACCTACAGGTACAGAGATAGGCGCGCCAGTGTTAGTTACAGTAAGACCACGCTTAAGGCCTTCAGTAGAACCCATTGCAATAGTACGAACTACGCCATCACCAAGTTGCTGCTGAACTTCTAATGTAGTTTCAGTACCATCAACATGGAGAGCGTCATAGATCTTAGGAACGCTGTTACGTTCAAACTCGACGTCGATAACCGCGCCGATGATCTGAATGATACGACCGCTACTCATTGCTGTCTCCTCAATTCAAACTAATAATGTTAAACGGCAGCGGCACCACCAACGATCTCAGAGATTTCCTGAGTAATCGCGGCTTGACGCAGCTTGTTATAAATAAGTTGTAGGCTCTTGATCAATTCACCCGCGTTATCAGTTGCAGCTTTCATTGCAACCATACGAGCAGACTGTTCACATGCGATGTTTTCAATCACACCTTGATAAACCATAGACTCAATGTAACGAACCAATAAACCATTTAAAAGCTCTTCAGCTTCTGGTTCATAGATATAGTCCCAACCGTATTGACGGTTTAGACCTTCGCTTTCCTCAGCAGCTGCTAAAGGAACAAGCTGTTCGATTTTTTGGTTTTGAGTCATGGCGTTGACAAAGCCGTTTGACACTAGATAAATACGATCTAACTCGCCTTTATCAAACGCGTCTAACATCACCTGTACAGAACCAGTTAACTGTTCAAGACTCGGAGCATCACCTACGTTTGTAGTTGCACCAAGAACTTTACCGCCGTAGTTTTTAAAAAACGAAACCGCTTTTTGACCAATTAAAGCAAATTGAACTTCAATTGACTGCTCTTGTTGCTGTTGCACGTGTTTTACCACTTTTTTGAACAAGTTAATGTTCAAACCACCAGCAAGGCCACGATCTGAAGAAACAATGATATAGCCAACGCGCTTTACAGGACGTTCAACCATATAACGGTGTTTGTATTCAGGGTTCGCTTGTACCAAATGAGCAATTACACGGTGCATATTTTCGGCATACGGACGGCCTTGAGCCATGCGCTCTTGCGCACGACGCATCTTAGAAGCTGCTACCATCTGCATCGCGCGAGTAATTTTCTGCGTGCTTTTGATACTAGCTACTTTGGCGCGAATTTCTTTTAAATTTGCCATACGCTTAACCTAGTATTCGAAAGCCCTTTCGAGCTTCCGAAGGTTGATCCGTGAACCAAACCAAAACCAGATTCAACACAGTTGAATCTTAGTAAGTTTGAGTCGCTTTAAAGCTTTCAATACCTGCTTTGATTGCTGCTTCGATTTCTTTATCGTAAGCACCAGTCTCGTCAATTTTTTGCATTAACGCAGCATTTTCTGAACGGAAGTAAGAGATCAACGCAGCATCAAATGCAACGATTTTCTTCACTTCTACGTCAGCCATGTAGCCTTCGTTAGATGCATAAATTGAAACAGCTTGGTCAGCAATTGAGTATGGAGCATATTGTTTTTGCTTCATAAGCTCAGTTACACGTTGACCATGTTCAAGCTGTTTACGAGTTGCTTCGTCAAGGTCAGAAGCGAACTGAGCAAACGCAGCTAATTCACGGTATTGCGCAAGAGCGGTACGGATACCACCTGACAATTTTTTGATGATCTTAGTTTGAGCAGAACCACCAACACGTGATACAGAGATACCCGCGTTCACAGCAGGACGAATACCTGCGTTGAATAATGATGTTTCTAAGAAGATCTGACCGTCAGTAATCGAAATTACGTTTGTAGGTACGAATGCAGATACGTCACCGGCTTGAGTTTCAATAATCGGTAATGCAGTTAATGAACCAGTTTGGCCTTTAACTTCACCGTTAGTGAATTTCTCAACGTAGTCAGCAGATACACGTGAAGCACGTTCAAGTAAACGTGAGTGTAGATAGAATACGTCACCAGGATATGCTTCACGACCTGGTGGACGACGTAGAAGCAATGAAATTTGACGGTAAGCAACAGCTTGTTTAGACAAGTCATCATAAATGATAAGCGCGTCTTCACCGCGGTCACGGAAGTACTCACCCATTGTACAACCAGCATACGGAGCAAGATACTGCATCGCTGCAGGATCAGCTGCAGCAGCTGCTACAACAGTTGTGTACGCCATAGCGCCAGTTTCTTCTAGCTTACGCACAACGTTAGCGATAGTCGATTGTTTTTGACCAATTGCTACGTATACACATTTAATGCCAGAATTTTTCTGAGCGATGATCGCATCGATCGCCATAGCTGTTTTACCAGTTTGACGGTCACCGATGATCAACTCACGTTGACCACGACCAACAGGGATCATGGTATCAACTGATTTATAACCAGTTTGTACAGGTTGATCCACTGATTGACGCCAAATTACGCCTGGTGCTACTTTTTCAACAGCATCAGTAAGTTTTGCGTCAATAGGGCCTTTACCATCAATTGGGTTACCAAGAGCATCTACTACACGGCCTAAAAGTTCTGGACCAACCGGAACTTCTAATACACGACCTGTGCAACGAGCTTTTTGACCTTCTTGAAGGCTTAAGTAGTTACCTAAGACAACGGCACCCACTGAATCCTGTTCTAGGTTCAGTGCCATACCAAATAAGCCGCCGTCGAATTCGATCATTTCACCGTACATTGCATCAGCAAGGCCGTGAATGCGCACAATACCGTCGGAAACCATAACAATGGTCCCTTCGTTCTTAGCGGTCGCGCTGGTGTCCAGATCGCCGATACGCTGTTTAATGAGCGCACTGATCTCGGATGGATTCAGTTGTTGCATTGCGCTATACCTCAATCTTTTTAAAGTTCAGTCTTCGAGCTGTTAAGCAAGAAGACGAGTCCGCATTTTTTCAAGCTTGTTAAGCGCAGAATCATCTATCACTTGGTCGCCTGCACGAATAACTACACCCGCGATTAACGCTGGGTTAACTTCTACAGAAACATTTACGGCAGCTTCGAATTTTTTCTCTAATGCATGCGCAAGTAATTGTTCTTGTACAGAAGTCAATGGGAATGCAGATTCAATCACTACATCCACAGTATTGTTATTCTGTGATTTGAGCTGTTCGTATTCTTCTGAAATTTCAGGAAGAAGTGCCAGACGGTCATTATCGGCAAGCAATGTCAAAAAGTTTGACACTGCTGCTGTCTGGTCTTCACCTAAAACTTTTGCGAAAACACTTACCTGCTCAGCAGGAGTAAGCTCAGGGCGATTTAGATAAGCTGAAAATGCTTCGTCTTGCACCGCAGCACTGAGCAAATTCAATGCATTTGACCAAGCGTCAGTTGCATTTTGCTCAGAAGCGTAAGCAAATGCTGCTTTAGCGTATGGGCGTGCCAACGTCAAGAGTTCAGCCATAATCCGCCTCTCTTAAAGTTTAGCAGCCAGCTGAGTCAGCATGGCATTGTGAGCTTCTGCGTCAACTTGCTGGTTCAGAATTTTTTCTGCGCCAGTAACTGCAAGAGCAGCAACTTGTTGACGTAATTCTTCGCGAGCAGCATTGATTTCAGTATCAACAGCTTCTTTAGCTTGTTGACGAATACGCTCACCTTCAGCCGCAGCTTGAGTACGCGCTTCTTCTACCAATTGCGCACCACGACGGTTCGCTTGTTCGATCAATTGAGCCGCTTGTGCTTTAGCCGCGTCTAATTCAGCTTTCACTTGTGCTTGCGCATCCGCAAGGTCAGCTTTTGCTTTTTCAGCAGCGTTTAAGCCATCAGCGATTTTACGCTGACGCTCACTAATCGCATTGATTAGTGGTGGCCATACAAACTTCATGCAGAATGCGACAAAAATCGCAAATGCAATCGCTTGGCCAATCAATGTGAGGTTGATATTCATTGCTATTCCTCAATAGTTTAATTTAGGAATTAAGCTGATTAACCTACAAATGGATTAGCGAAGATGAAGAACAAGCCAATACCAACACCGATCATAGGCACAGCATCAAGAAGACCTGCGATTAAGAACATACGAGTTTGAAGTTGTGGAGCCAATTCTGGTTGACGAGCAACAGCTTCTAAGAAACGGCCGCCTAGAAGACCAAAACCAATCGCAGTACCTAAAGCACCAAAAGCGATCAAGATAGCAGATGCAATTGCAACTAGACCTAAAGTGAGTTCCATGATAATTCCTCAGAGGTTAGGTTTATACCAAATTAAGTTAAAAAATTGTGTGCCCAACCACCCTTTGACAGTTGAGCAATACCATTAATGCTTTTCGCTAGCCATACTCATATATACGATAGTCAACATCATGAAAATGAATGCTTGTAACGTAATAACAAGAATATGGAAGATCGCCCAAGGCACAGACAACGCCCACTGGATCCAGAACGGTAGTAATGCGATCAAGATGAAGATCAACTCACCCGCATACATGTTACCGAACAGTCGAAGAGCCAATGAGATTGGACGTGCAATAAAAGTTACTAATTCAAGAATAATGTTTACTGGAATAAGTAATGCTTTTAAAACTGGGTTACTTGGGTTAAATGGGTTAAGTGCAAATTCTGCACCGAATCCGACAAGACCTTTCTCACGGATACTATAGAAAATAGTTAACGCAAATACTGATAATGCCATACCCAAGGTAATGTTAGGATCAGTAGATGGAACGATTTTGAAGTAAACATGGTGAGGATCCATACCAAACACGTTAGCACCGATCAATTGAGCTGTATAAGGAATCCAGTCAACAGGGATCAAGTCCATCAAGTTCATGAGGAAAATCCACACGAAGATGGTCAGCGCTAACGGCGCGATTAAGCGCGATTTGCCATGGAAAGTGTCACGGACACTTGAGTCAACGAACTCGATAATCATTTCGATTGCAGACTGGAACTTGGTCGGAACACCAGAGTTTGCAGCTTTCGCTACAACCCAGAACAACAAACAGAAAACTATACCAAGGCCAATAGACCAACCCATTGAATCCAAGTGAATAGCAGTGAACCCCATCTCTTGAGCTTCTTTAGCAGTCTCAGCTAACTTCCAAGTACCATCTGGCATTTTGCCATAGGTCAAGTTAGTCAAGTGATGCTGAATGTACTCGGTCGAAGTAAGGGCATGTTCTTCAGCAGCCATAAATCACACCTGGTCAATGTCAAAACTAATAGAGAAAACGAATATCGCGTGCTGCCTGATATCTCGTTACTCTCCAAAAAACTTTTCAATTTTTTGTTGTGTTTATACTCGTTTTTTTAAGCGTGTTGCCCAAAAAGGAGCGACCCACGACATACTTTGTACGAGCATAAAACCACAAAACAATGCCACCGCTGACAACGGTTTGACATTGATCAAAATCAAAATGAATCCAACAATCACGATTGCAAACTTGCCCATTAAGCCACGATACATGTTTGACAGCACCTGTTTAGAGGCACGGGCACCAGCCGCACGAAACGACTGCCATGAAAAGTAGCTACTTGCTAGCCAACATACCAACGCACCCAAAGCTGCACTATATGCTGTGATTGTGTCTTTAAGGACCCAACCAATCAGGGCTGAAACAGGAATCATTACTGCTTGTAAGATGACTAAAGCTTTCGCTAATCGTCGATCAATCATGCGACTAGTTCGACTCATTTTTGTTCACTCACAGCAATTCTGCTTGACAAGTTTAACTGATGATTATTTTTAATCGCAGGCATTATAGAGTTACACCCCTTAACTTGCAATCTTTTCCCGACCTTAGTCGTGTTTTTTTAAATTGGCAAACTGCTTTCAAACTAATCAATAGTTGTTTATTTTTTACTTTACTTTCGTGCATTTAGTGTGCATTTCAGTGTTTCATCAGCCAACATCTTCCATGCTGTTACAAAATCCCCTGCCCCACTCATCGTTTCGTCAACCGGTTGAAAGACGATGCCACCGAGCTTTTGATACTGATTTTGACTGGCATGTGCTTCTGCAAGTAAGCATACTTTTGGCTGAGCACGATGGTCTTTCAAGTATTTGATTTGTGCCAATGTCGGCGCGACATGTGGATCATCTGTCAACGCACCGGTAAATTTCAAATTCAGTGAGCGCTCAAGATATTGATAGGCATCGTGGTAAGACCAGTAAGGTTGAGCACGGCTCGACACATCGGTTTTTTGCGCAGTAACCAAGAGTTTCTGCGCAAATGCACGTGCATTGGCCCAATATTTTTCACGATGTTCTGGAAACTGTTGTGAACGTAAAGCAGCAATAAAAAAGCCGATTCGAACCGCATTGTTTGGTTCAAGCCAGACATGGGTATCGATTGTGCCTTTTAATGCATTGCCACGAACATCCCGCAAAGGCAACGCACTGATAATGCCTGAGTCTAAAATAGCGATACTTTTACCACTTTCACCCAACATTTTTGCCAATGGCGCTTCATGCGCTTGGCCTAGCCATAAAACGAGATTGGCATCTTGCACGGTTTTACGGTGTGCAGGCGTCAAGCTCACATCATGTCCAGATTGATGGTCAAGCAGTAGTTTGGGCTGCTCTACGCCCTTAAGTACATCCTTCGCGATTAGATAAATCGGTTGTGTAGAAACAACGAGACCTTGCGCCCAGCTCATCACACTGAATAAAGCCAAACTACAAAAAAGAAATACACGGGACATGGGGAGAGAGCACCATAAAATGAATAGTGTTATAATATAACAAAATCGTAAAAAAACCTACGTCTGTTCGTAAGTACTTACGCTTCATGTTAAGATTTAAAGTCTTTTTCTTTATACAGTTTCGTACTCGAGGTTTGCTATGAGCGCATGTTCACACGAACATCATAATGCTTTGCATGGTGTACACGATCATCATAATGTCGAACAGCGCCTTGCTGAAGCTGAGAGTCTCTGTAGTGCGACGGGTGCTCGACTTACGCCCTTGCGTAAAGAAGTATTGGAACTGATATTGAACGCAACGGGACCAATGGGCGCTTATGATCTTTTGGCTAAAATCAAAAGTGAGTCTGACCGACCTGCAGCGCCACCGACGGTGTACCGTACGCTGGATTTTCTGCTTGAAAAAGGTTTGATTCATCGTCTAACGTCGATTAATGCTTACATCCCATGTTGTCATCCGCGCGAAGGACATCAAGCCGCATTCCTGATTTGCACCGATTGTAAAATAGTCAAAGAAGCATCTGCTCAAGGCTTGATGGCGCAACTTGATGAATTGTCTGCATCCGATGGTTTTACTGCACATCACAGTATTATTGAAATTTCAGGGATCTGTCAGCAGTGCCGCAGCAAACACTAAATATGAAGCCCATTGTGGCTTTAGAGCATGTTCATGTCCGAATCGATGAACGTGACATTTTAAAGAATGTAGATTTCGCCTTACACGAAAAAGAAATTGTCACCTTGATTGGTCCCAATGGTGCAGGCAAATCCACACTCATCAAAGTGTTGTTGGGTATTGTAAAACCTGTCTCCGGCAAAGTGATCAGCACACAAAAATTAAAATTCTCATATGTGCCACAAAAATTTAATCCATCACACAGCTTACCGCTACGTGTGTGTGATTTATTGGCCCTAGAAAAATGTGATGCCAATATCAAGCAAGAAATAATTCGTGATACAGGCATTGCCAAGTTGCAACAATCTAAAGTTCAGCAATTGTCGGGCGGCGAACGTCAACGTGTATTGATTGCACGGGCTTTATTGCGTCAACCGAATGTATTGGTTCTGGATGAACCTATGCAAGGTCTGGATATCCAGTCTGAAGCAGAACTGTATGACTACGTGCGTAGCTTGCCAGAAAAATATGGCTGTGCAGTTTTGATGGTTTCTCATGATTTACAGTGGGTAATGCAAGGAACACATCGTGTGGTTTGCCTCAATAAGCATATTTGTTGTAGTGGCTTGCCTGAAAATGTCCAGCAACATCCTGAATATCAAGCGATCTTTGGGACAAACCGTGTGTTCTATCAACACCACCATGATCACTGTGCACATGGCGATAGTGCAACGCCTTGCCAGCATGACTCTCGTCCCCATATTCACCCTGAACCGGAAGCATAATCCATGATGGAATGGCTACAACTCCTTTTGCCAGCATGGATCATGGGCACTTTGCTGGTGTTCCTGACTGCGCCGCTTGGCTGTTTAATGTTATGGCGTCGCATGTCATTTTTTGCGGACACCATGGCACATGGCACTTTACTCGGTGTCGCCATTGCCGGTGCGATGAGTCTACCGCTTTGGACAGGCGTTACATTGATTGCGCTCTTATTGGTTGCAATCTTATGGGTGTTACACGACCCTCGCTTACCCAATGACGCTTTGCTCGCGCTTTGTTCTGCAACACTCCTGTGCTCAGGCTTACTGTTCATACAACATTTGCCAAGCTTAAGACCTGAATTACTCAGCTATTTATTTGGTGATTTACTCACTATTTCTTGGTCAGATTTGCCTGTCTTTGCAATGGTGATCATTGTGGCACTGACCGTGCTGTATAAAAGTTGGCAATCGCAGATTCAGATTGCCATTGACCCCGATATTGCGGTCAGTGAAGGTGTCAGCGCCAAATGGCAACGTCTGATTTTTATGTTGTTACTGGCCTTATTTACCGTATTGGCTTTACGTGCTGTCGGCTCATTGCTGATGGGTGCACTGTTAGTGATTCCTGCATTAACCGCTCGTTTATTGGCAAATTCTCCGAAGCAAATGGTACTGTGGTCTTTCATCATTGCCCAAGTCGGTGTAACTGTAGGTTTATGGTCAAGTGCTGGTTTAAACACCTCTACAGGACTGACCATTGTATTAACTATGGCGCTGCTCTTTGCCCTAATTTTTATTATGCAAAAATTTAAGAAAGTGGCTTAAGTAGCAACGTTCATTGTTCAATTCGCGACATATCAAAAAAAAAGCCATGCAGTTGCATGGCTTTTTTTGCACGTCAAATACGATACTCAGAATCATCTCACTGGATTTATTGATGCACCAAACTCAATAAACTCGCAGCACAAGCAAATAATACCGCAAAGGTTCGATTCAAATATTTTTGTTGTTTGGGTGATTTTAATAACCGCAGCACTTTTGCAGCGAGACCGGTATACCCCGCCATGACAATCAGATCGATGCTAATCATCGTTGCAGCCATAATGACATATTGAATCCATTGGGGTTTGGATAAATCTAAAAACTGCGGCAAAACAGCCAATAAAAATACAATCGCTTTAGGGTTGCTCATATTGACCAAAAAGCCATGTAAAACTAATTTTGAAGGTGATTTATTTGGTAAATCTTGTTGGATTTCAATTGACTCTGTTGGCGCTGTCCACTGTAAATAAGCCAAATACAATAAATAGCCCACACCAAACCATTTCACGATCAGAAAAGCCCATGGTGTCGTCGCAAATAAGAACCCTGCCCCAGCTGCAACAATGACTATCTGAACCAAAAGTGCCAATTGCAGGCCGATGGCATTCCAATACCCATGCTTAAACCCATAATTCAAACCACTCGACATAGACGCAATTGCACCTGCACCTGGGGAAACACTAATCACCCAACATGCCAACATATATGCAATCCAGATTTGATAGGACATCATTAGCTCAAGTTTGAAATGGGTCTGTATTATAGACATTTACTCTATTTTCATGACAATAATGCACGCTAAAAGGCCAAATGAAGGCTACACTCTCAGCGCTGCTTAAGGCACAATACACACAGCCACTCAGAAATTATAATTTTTAGGAGCCATGAATGTCTGCTCAATCTGTAATTTTGCCATTACCCTCAGATCATGCTCGTTTTATTGTTTTACGTTTAAAAGATTTAACGATTAGCGAATTAAAAGAACAACTTGAAGACTTACTTAATACTCGTGATCGTCTGATTACCCAACATCCAAATGCACAGATTAAAACGGCTGTGGCTTTTGGACCAGAACTTTGGGCACAACTTTACAGTCAATCCCCGGCAGGCTTTAAACAACTTGATCCAATTCAAGGTTCATTTAACATGCCTGTAGCCCCAGCAGATGTATTTATCCATATTGCAGCACAGCGTACAGATATTTGCTTTGCGCTGAGCCAAGCATTCTTTGATGGTATTCAAGATAAAGTTGACGTACTGGATGAACGTGTGTGCTTCCGCAATTTTGATGGCCGTGATTTAACCGGCTTTATTGACGGAACTGAAAATCCGCAATTTCCAGATGATCGTGCTGAAACAGCATTACTAGCTGAAGAAGCTGGCGTATTTGCCAATGGCTCTTTTATTTTTGCACAGCGTTATGCGCATAATTTGGATAAATGGAAAAAGCTGAAAGTCGATGCGCAAGAGCATGTAATTGGCCGTACTAAACTTGAGTCTATTGAGTTAGATGAAGATGAACAGCCTGAAAACTCACATGTATCACGTACAGTTGTAGAAGATGGTGAAGGTGAAGAAATGGCGATTTTGCGTCATTCACTCCCTTATGGTGATGGCCGTGGCGATCAAGGCTTGTTCTTTGTGGCATATACCAATGATTTAAGCATTATCGACAGCATGCTAGTACGTATGTTTGGCACCAGTGGTGACGGCATTCATGACCGCTTACTTCACTTTGTCACTCCTATGGATGGCGCTTATTACTTTGCACCGAGTGAAGAGTTATTGGAAGAAGTTTTAGAAGGGTAAAGTAGAAAAAGCCGACGAGTGTCGGCTTTTTATTCTTAGAAAATCAAATTATTTTAAAATAAATTTTCTCTCCCTCAGAACACACTCTATAAAAAATTCCGGAAAAATTGTTTTTTGGATCTAAATCACTCATATAAGAATTACAATCCAATAAGTAAGTATTGTCTTTTTGTTTTTCCAAAATAATTTTTTGCGGTTGCTTAAATGAATATTCATCATAATATTCATTAAGGTAATAAATACTTTCTTTTGATTTAGATGATTCAACATCTTTAAAAGAATCACCTCCTCCTATTGGGTTCATCTTTCCATAGGATTGAAATATTTTATCGACATTAAAAATCAGATTTTCATTATTGTTTAACCGAGTTAACTTGGCCCATCCCATCTCAATATTTTCTATCATAAAAATTTTGTAAAAAATTTCGTAATTTTCACCATTTTTTTTGATAAAAAACTCATCGTTATTTGGTTTGTAAGCATTTAGAAAATAACTTTCATCTAGCACACTAGGCTTAAGAATTCTGCAATTCCGTTTGACATTGCATTGTTTAAACGCATAATAAAAATCAACTCTTTCATATATTTTCTCATTTTTATTACTAACTGCATTTAAATCAATATTTTGTTCGCGATCCGATGAATTACATCCTACTAACAAACTACAAGCTATTATTATATGATAAAAATTCATTGCATAATCTCAATATGCATAGCGCCCTCACCTTTTGCATCACCTGGAATAAATCCAGAAATTTTTCCTTCAGACTTAGCTTTAATACAGACATTTTTAAATTTTTGCCCTAAATTACTTAAGTTTGTATTCGAACCAAATCCATTACTATTTAATCCAATGTCTACTACATTCATCTTTTCATACTGAGTTTGAGATACACAATGCAGCGAAACTCTTAGTCCTTTACCTTGAAACTCAATAATTTTTTCAACCATTTTTTTTATGGTAGCATCTTTAGATAAGCCTTTTTTCTTACAATCATCACGTACTCTTTTTACTGCCTCACCAGGTGCACTGTAACTAATAGTTGTGTTGTACATTGCTCTTGCTTGTGATTCTGGAGTTCTTATAGTACTTGTGATCAGAATTTCTTTCATTCCCGCTTCCTTCGCAAGATACGCTAGTACATTTTTTGTTTTTTGACTAACAATATCTTTCCTCCACTGTTCAGCTACACCATTAAATCCAACATTAACTCCTTGTACTGCCAATGGTATTGAAGGTTTATCTATTTTTAAATCTATATCTTTCATTCCATTTCTGATTACATCATTAAAATGGACTATCTCCTTTTCAGATTCAAGTGTGATAACTTTTATATTCTGACCAACATTAGCTTTATGTATTTTTTTTCCTAATCCATGAGTACCACTTGAATGATTTCTTTTGTTACCTCTATATTCTATTAAATAATTACCACCACTAAATAGCTGATCAGTTTTTTTATCATATGTAAGAACACTGAACTCTGCTTCTTCATTATTGTCATTAACTGTAGTTTTTGGGTGTCCATCTTGACTTGTTGCTTGTGTTTGATCTCTTTTGGGAGTTTCATCTCGAGTTTGTTGCTCTTGGCTAGTATTTTTGGTTTTTGATGATTTTTTTTCAGCATTTATCAAATCTAAATCTTTACTTGCTTGTTCCAACACCTGAGAGTCAACATCTATGAATCTAATAGTTTTATTTTTATCGACTTTTATTGTTAATAAATTTTGACCATTTCTTAATTTATAATTTAAATCAAAACCTGGCATAGCATTTACAATTATCTTACCTTCATCATTAGTTTTTTTAGGGTATTCTTTACCTCTGTACCATTGTACTAAATTTAAATTTTTTATAGATTTTCCACTTTTTTTATGCCTAAAAATTATTTCAAATTTATGTAACTTAATTTGTATATCATATATTTTTTTATCATTTAATACAGTGAAAATTCCAACTTCTTGTTTGGAATCTCTTCCACTAACTAAAACTGCGATTTTTTCTCCACTTTCTGCCTGAATACCTTTTTCAACACCATCATTTTCAGTTGAGTGTTTTTTCTCTTTTCCCTTATATTTTAAAAAATAAGAAATTCTTGAAATCGGTTTTCCATCACTATCTAAAACTCTAAGATCAAATTTTACATCTAATTTATTAGAATTATTTTCTTGATTATTACTATTTTCAGTATTTTCTCTTCCGTCTTTATTATTTTGTGGTAGCTCCTGGTTATGTTTATCTGTTCGTGTTTTTATACCACCCATTCCATTATCTACAACAATTATGACATGATGGTTTTTTCCATCAGCAATCAACATTAATTCTTTATTATTTTCATCTTTCACAGATGAGCCATCAACAGAAAATCTTGCTCCCCATCCACCCTTTACTAAAATAGATCTAATAAAGCCCTCTTCATCTATTAACAAATTACTCATTGTTGGAATATATTTTGTCTTCTTATAACTTACATTGACTCTTGATCCCATTAATTTTTTAGCAGATTGATCGATGAATTTAATAAAAAATCGTGAAGTTCCTTTATACCTTATCCAGCACATATCATCATTTTCAGTACCATTTATTTTCACTTCTTCTGTTAATTCGTTGACAAAATTTGGTGGATATTTATAATTTTTTGGGTCCTTATTATTCAAAAATTTTTGAGCTTTTGGGCTATAATATAATACCACTCCATTTGTGAAATCTTCTTCTTCCCTCATGTAAATAGGGTACACAGCATCTATAATATCTTGAGTATCCTTTGAAACCTTATTAAGTTGACAAAAATAACTAATCATGCGAAAAAGTTTTTTTAGTTAACAGATGTTCACCCATGCCTCGAATTGTTTCTGTACCACTTAGTTTAGAACAGCGAGAACGACTCATTTTTCTGGCCAAGC
>NZ_VPBO01000031.1:0-32856 GCF_013418655.1 Acinetobacter sp. YH12128
CAAGTAACTTGGACCAGTGTTGATCATTTAGCATTGTTCGAGGCATAGCGAGTGTAAAATTGGGTTTGGCGATTTAATTTTACTATCTCGCTATTTTTTTAATCAACAAATGTCAACAGACCCTAAAAACCCATGTCTTTTACATGGGTTTTTATATTCTGCTTTGAACCAAGCTTTTATTTAAATCAAAGAACGAAATGTGCAGTTAAATTTTAATCATTGAAGACTTTACTGGCATCATACTGATCATGCATCTTTATTGACTATAAGCATGTATTTCATAACAAACACCTACTGATTTCTGATCCATATCCTCTATTCAGACTGGCTATACAGCATGAATGATGAATATGTACTCAAACGATTGGGTTGAAATCAATCAATTGATTTAACAACCCAATCCAAAAACTTGTGCTTATCAAAAAAGTCTGGCGCAGCATTCGCAAATACACTTTTTTCTCTGTTGTTAAATATTCCTTTGTAATAAAAAGACCTATCTGCGGTAAATTTTGACTCATCCCCTTCATGTAATTCTTTAAAGAAAATCGATAACTGCATAAATCGACTTTTAGACGCTAAACCATGTTTTTCTAATACAAAATTATAGATTTGCTCAATAATCGCTTTAATATTTGAATAAGGCATTTTGTTGTCTCTTTATTAGATCGCTCTTTCAAATTACAGCTTTTAAATTAAAATACAACTGTTCTAGTCGGATTTTAAATACCTATTTTTTATAGGTATTTTTACATTTAAATATAATTAAGCACTATTAATGAATGAGCCTCTAAACATGAAGTTTTACTAAATTTTGCTTCTGCAACTTCATGGATTTTCGTTATTCAAAGCTAAAAATAAGCCCACATTTTGGCGAGCATTTTGTACTTACTGAATTAAGACAATTTCGTCCACTATTGCAGAAACATCTTAGATACCCTGATCAAGGTCTAATTCTCAATTTGCACTTCTAACTTTGCTTTAATACTATTCACCTAAGCACTTAAAAAAGCATATAAGCGGATTCAAGAAACATTACATATGTAATTTAACTTCAGTTTTGATATAGCCCTCTTTACAACAATATTTACTATTTATTTATTTGTTTGCGGTTACTTTTACTACGATGGTTTAATCAGCTACTACGGATTTAATTAAGTTTCACTTGGCATATCTATTCAAGACTATCTAATGTATGGATGGGTAAACGGTTTGTCAGGGCTAGTAGTAGGCTTCTTAATACTTTTACTCGCTGCTTTGGTACATACTGTCTACCAAAATAATTTATATGAAGTGATGATAAAATTTATATTTGTCTTTATTACATTTATCCTTCTCTTTATTTTCAACCTGATTTTTAAAAGGATCTTAGTAAAATTGTGGCAAATTTTACTAACTATTTTTATCTATGCCATTAATAGCAAAATACAAAAACCTTTATCAGTTGTAGGCTTATTTTGGATTTCTCTTGGACAATTTACGCTCAACCTCATAAAACCTGCAGCTAAAGACGCCATTGATTCATCAGAGAAATTTCATAATTTTGAAGTCATAGAACACAGTGAAAAAATTGATAAAATTGTTCAAAGTGGTGGAATTTACTATGCATATTTAGTTGGTTTTTATATTTTATTTTTCACATTTACTTTTTATGTTATTAGTATTGGTAAAGATGCCCGTAAAGCAGCTGAAAATGAATTTAGTAGCACAAAACATAATCAAATTATCATTGACGATACCCTCATTACTGATTGGCTCGAAGCTAAAAAACTAACTATTACATATCCAGCTAAAGCTAAAGTTATCCATTGTGGCACGCAAAAATGTCTAATTGCCCTGCATACATCAAATTTAAAAGATGCGAATGGGCTCAATTTAAATACAAAACAAAACTACTTAATAAAGCTTGTAAACACTGAAAGTTATGTTGAATTAAAATAAAGTTATCTCTCGTGATTTTATGCATAATTAATAAACTTGTACCTGAAATATTATGCAGAAAATTAAGTATCGAACATTTAATCAACACCCCAAACAGCAGCTGAAAATCTAATAGTAAAAGTTGTAATTATCATCAACCAAAATTTTTCGGCTGTTCCGAGATAACTTAATTTTCGCTTAAAAGAGAAGATGAGTTGTGATTATATTCCTAAGCATCTCTTCCGTACACTTGATGCGTCATCGAACCACAAAGCCGCTCAATGCGGCTTTTGTTATTTTATAGATTTTGAAGTGGAAGGTATTCCCTCTAAATTCACTTAAATTTAAGTAGTCAAAAACCACATTTAATCATCAATCACATCAGCAAAGTTTGCGCCCAAAACTTTTGCTAAATCTTCGGGTTTTAAACCAATGTCCAAACCACGCTTACCACCACTCACATAGATTTTAGCTAAGTTCTGTGCAGAAACATCGATCACAGTTTTTAAGCGTTTTTTCTGTCCAACTGGACTAATACCACCAACCAAATAACCGGTTAAACGCTCTGCATCTTTTGGGTCTGCCATTTTTAGTTTTTTACAGCCAAATGCTGTGGCCACTTTTTTCAAATTCAGCTGAAACTCCACAGGCAATACGGCAACAAAGTAATTTTTATCGTCCGTAACCATCAAGGTTTTAAACACTTCTTCGACGGTTAAACCAAGTTTTTCCGCAGCTTCTAAACCAAAACTTTTTGCTTCTGGGTCATGATCATATTCATGAATTGTAAAGTCGATTTTATTAGATTTTAAGAGTTTACATGCAGGTGTCATTGCTTTTTCGTCATTCCATTCGGACAACTAGGAAAACTCGATTATAAGCCTATTCTAGAAAGACCGGCGAACACTTTTATATTTTTCATGAACATGACTTGTGCAATAAGTTTGAGTTGAATACATTTAAACAAAGCAAAAATTTCAAAAAAATATGACAACGCTGACTCAAGACCTCATCCAATTATTAACTGTAGTGCCCAAAGATCAGGGCTACTTTTTGGCACAGAGCAAACCTCTGTTTGGTGACCATATTTTTGGTGGACAATTACTTGCTCAGAGTATAATCAGTGCATCCTATACCTGCACGCTCCCACTTCACTCTTTACATGCCAACTTTATTTCTGCGGGTCATGCAAATCAGCCCGTCTTATTTAAAGTCGAAAATTTACGTGATAGCCATAGTTTTTCTACACGACAAGTGACCGCCATACAGCATGGCAAACCAATATATATGGTGATGTTGTCCTATATGAATAACGAAACGGGTATGGAGTATCAAATACCTGAACCAGATCTGATCCCACAGTTTCCACCAATTATGCTCAAAGAAGAGCAATTCTATAAATCGCAAATCCAATCATCTATTTCACCTGAATATCTATCCACATTTTTACAGCCTTTTCAGCTTATATCTAAACCAATTGAATACGTGCTGACAGATTTGCCACCGTCCGGTCAAACTTCTGTCTTAAATCAAAATCAATATGCAGAATATTTAAAACTCCATGATGCCTTGGATGCACAATTTGACCAACTTCATATACATCAGGCCATTGCAGCATACTATTCAGACTATAATTTATATTCTGCGGCGCTCAAAACACATGGTTTAAATTATCTGTCTCCTGAACTCATCGCAACTAGTCTTGATCATTCGATGTATTATCATCATGCCTTTCGGGTGGATGATTGGGTTTTCTATGACATGAATACCACCCGAACCTCCCAATCACGTGGGCTTAGTCATGGGCAAATGTGGCAAGATGGAAAATTAGTCGCAAGTACTACACAAGAAAACTTAATGCGTTATACAGGCGAATCTTGAGGCCTGTGACAATCTTTAACATTCAAATTCTTGTTAAGTTAAGCATCAATCGTATAAAATTCATGCAAATCATACCGCTATAACAATAATATGCCTTCGATCTACCAGCTTAAGCCTGCATTTCAAAACCTGCTTCGACCTTTGGTTAAATCACTTCATCATCTTGGTATTACAGCAAATCAAGTAACACTACTGGCAATGTTCATTTCGCTAGCTGTGGCATTTTTTATTTATATCTATTTTTCTCACAACGGTATTGGCATTTTACTGTTGATTTTCCCCGTGTGGATGCTTATTCGAATGGGCTTCAATGCCATAGATGGCATGCTGGCACGTGAGTTCAACCAACAATCCAAACTCGGTGCTTTTTATAATGAATTATGTGATGTGATTTCCGACTCAGCACTCTATTTTAGTTTAATTTGTTTTGCTTTTATTCAAGCTGAATTACTTATTTTAACCTGTTTTCTCGCCATACTTGCCGAATATACCGGTGTGATGGCGCCATTAGTGGGGCAAGAACGTCGTTACGATGGTCCAATGGGAAAAAGTGACCGCGCTTTTGTATTTAGCATCATCTGCGTCATCATCGTGACCTCTTCTATATTGAATGTTGGCTTAAATACATTGTCTCTTATCTGCAATAGTATTTTGATTATTACCATCTTTTTATTATTTATTACGATTTATAACCGCATTAAAAATAGCATTATCAACCCACAATAAATTTCAGTTTAGATCGTCAGTCGATTCATTATTTTGAGAACAACACAATGTATAACAATACTCAGCATACCTTTACGAGCCATGATGGAACATCCTTGTTTTATCAACATTGGGAAAATAGCAGTTTAAAAAGCAACCGTAAGAAAAAAGCGGTGATCTTATTTCATCGTGGCCATGAACATTCGGGACGAATGGCGCATTTGGTCAATGAATTGAATTTGCCTGATTTTGATTTTTTCGCTTGGGATGCGCGAGGTCACGGTAATACTCCTGGTGAACGAGGAGATGCACCGAGCTTTTCTGCATGCGTTCAAGACATTCAATATTTTGTTCAGCATATAGAACAAAATTACCAAATTCGATCAGAAAATATAGCAATTGTAGCTCAAAGCGTTGGCGCTGTTTTAGCCGCGACATGGGTGCATGATTATGCCCCTAAAATTCGTGCTTTATGCCTTGCCTCGCCTGCATTTGACATCAAACTCTATGTGCCTTTTGCAAAACCCGGCTTAACACTCCTCAACAAATTCGCCGGCAACTTTTTTATCAATAGTTATGTCAAAGCCAAAATGTTGACGCACGATACTGCACGTGCGCAAAGTTATGAAACAGACCCACAGATCGCTCGGGCCATATCAGTCCGGATGCTGCTGGGTCTATATGCAGCGTCAGATCGAATCGTTAAGGATGCACAAAATATTTTTGTTCCTACTCAAGTCTTATGTTCAGGATCTGACTACGTGGTGCATCAAAAACCGCAATTGGCGTTTTATCAAAAACTCCCTCATCCATTGAAGGAATTTCACGTCTTAGACGGTTTTTATCATGATACTTTGGGTGAAAAACATCGCAAAATCGCCACAGATAAAATCCATCGCTTTATTCAACAATGTTTTAAACAACCCTATTCCGCACCTAAACTTTTAGATGCCGATAAAATTGGCCCGAGCTGTGCTGTTGCAGAAACCTTAAGTTCAACGCTTCCAAAACACTCTTTAAAACATGCATTTTGGAGCTTAACCAAACAAAATCTTAAAATTGGTAGTCTCTTTTCTAAAGGTTTAAAAATTGGTGAAGATACAGGATACGACTCTGGCAGCACCTTAGATTTTGTCTACAGAGATCAATCAGAAAGCCAAAATGCTCTCGGTAAAATCATCGATCGACAATATTTAAATGCGATTGGTTGGCGTGGCATTCGCCTTAGAAAACAAAATATTGAAGCGCTATTAACGAAATATGCTTCTAAGTTACATGATGACCAACACGCGGTACGGATTATGGATATTGCTGCAGGCCATGGCCGATATATTTTAGATGCTGTACAAAAACTGCCTGAGCAGCCTGAATCCATCCTGCTTAGAGACTATAGCTCGATCAATGTACAAGCGGGTCAAGCAATGATTGAGCAAAGAGGTTTAAGCCAGATTGCCAATTTTGTAGAAGCGGATGCCTTTGATGCCACTTCATTAGCCAGTGTTGAACCTAAACCCACTCTAGCCGTGGTCTCAGGTTTATACGAATTATTTAGTGATAATGATTTACTCAGACAGTCCTTATCCGGCTTATGTCAGGCCATTGAGAAAGATGGGTATCTCATCTACACAGGTCAAATTTGGCATCCGCAACAAGAGTTTATTGCCCGTGCTCTGACCTCACATCGCCAAGGAGATGCATGGGTGATGCGTTTACGCTCACAAGCAGAAATGGATGCATTAGTTGAGCAAGCTGGTTTCAAAAAAATCGATCAAGTTATTGATGAGTTTGGTATTTTCACCGTTTCCGTTGCACAAAAAATTTAAGCTTGGACGGTCAATCTTATGCATAAACTGGATACTGAAAAAGGAACTTGGAAATACGGCCTACTGTGTTTGGCATTTCTGGCACCTTTTTTCTTCTTAAGTTATGGTTTTGCCAACCAATACGCTGCGGGTTTAGCGTCTGTACCTGTTATCGTCTTTGAATGGGAAAAATATATTCCACTTTGGCCATGGAGTATTGTGCCTTATTGGTCGATTGATCTGTTCTATGGTTTGTCTTTATTACTTTGTTGGAATAAGTTTGAATTAAAACAACATGTCCTGCGACTATTTTCAGCACAAATCCTTTCAATCAGCTGCTTTTTAATTTTCCCGCTACGTTTTAGCTTTGAACGCCCCGAACTCACAGGTTTTTTCGGCCTATGGTTTGATGTCTTGATGGGCTTTGATAAACCCTTCAATCAAGCACCTTCCCTGCACATTGTACTACTGGTGATACTTTGGGATTTTTACCGTCGGCATAGCACAGGCAAGCTGAAATATCTGGTAGATGGTTGGTCCTTTTTGATCGGTCTCTCGGTTCTAACCACTTGGCAGCACCATTTTATAGATATCCCAACGGGTTTATTGGTCGGTGCCTTATGTTTATGGCTATTCCCGATGGCTGGCTCTGCGCCATGGGCTAAAAATATACAGAGTCGGCTAAGCTTAAAGCACATTAAAATCGGCATCCTTTATCTGTTTGCTGCCTTATTTTGTAGCGCAATCGCACATGCAAAAGGTTGGTGGCTTTGGCTGCTCTATCCTGCAAGCAGTCTGCTTTTAGTTGCGTTTGCATATTTATTCAATCGACCCCATTTTTTTCAAAAACTCAGTCATGGTGATATGACCATTGCTGCAAAAATATTGTTTGCGCCTTACTTTGTATTTGCTTGGATCAATAGCCGAATCTGGACTTATCGCCATCCTGAAGATTCTAAAATCATCAAAATCAATCAGAGTTATATTTATTTAGGTCGCTATCCGTCCAAACACGTCATGCAGCAATATGATGCTTTACTCGATTGTTGCGCAGAATTACCCACTTATCCAAAATGCTCCTATGCTCAAAACTTGAGTTTAGACCTAATTCCTTTACAGGCCAATCAGCTACATAATGCTGTAGAGTCTTTAGAACTATTCTTGAAATCTAATAACAATGATGAAGCACAAAACATCTTGGTCTTCTGTGCTTTGGGATATTCACGAAGTAGTGCTGTAGTTGCCGCATTATTATTGAAACAACATCCTGAATATTCAGTCGAAGATGTTTTACGGATTATTCGCCATAACCATCCTTGGGTTGTGCTTAAAACACCGCAAATAAAACATTTAAATACTTATCGTTTAAAACTTAAAGGACTTGCACCATGAATTTACAACTTGTGGTGCTATCAAAGTTGTTACAATCCACCACTGGATTGCTCATTTCAGCTTATGTAGCAGCGATCCTCACGCTCTGGCTCATTATCCAGTTTGGTAATGTGATGCTATTCGATTTGCTATATTTATTAATTTGTCTAGTTTTGCTCGGAATACAACATTATTTAAGCCTGAGAATCAAATTTGATTCGGCACTTTTAGCCACTGTCGCTGAATACAGCCAAACTCAAAACCTTGAACAAACCACCAAGGAGCTGGACTTAAGTTTAATCAACTTAAAATTAATGCCTGCAAATAAATGTGGTCGCGCATGGGAGCTGCGTGAATTAGGTTGTCTGGCTTTATTTAAATGGCAGATCTTTGTGCTTTGCTTGCAATACATCGCATTCCTCTGCATATTTTTACTGTATATATAATTCACAATAATTTGAAGCTATGCCAACTCCATTAGACACTTCAAGGAATGCTCACTCACCAATGAAAGGTAATTTTTTAAGCCGTTCAATTGCTCGCTATATTGCCTTTCTCACTCGTCGTGGTGCGCGGCTGCTCACGGGCGCGCGGAGTCTATGGGTCGGGTGTAAACCTGTAATGAAGCAGCGTATTTATTATGCAAATCATAATAGCCATATCGACTTTATTTTGCTTTGGTCATCACTACCGACAGATCTCAGACGAAAGACGCGTCCTGTAGCGGCTTCGGATTATTGGCTAAAAGATGGCTTTCGACGTTTTCTCATTCAAGACACGTTTACTGGCGTCACTATTCAGCGAAATCGAGAGCAAAATCAAGATCCATTAGAACCGATCAAAACCGTATTAGCACAAGGTGACTCGATTATTTTCTTTCCTGAGGGTACTCGAAATTTAAATGATGACGTTGAATTATTAGAGTTTAAAAGCGGCTTATTTCATCTCAAAAATCAATTTCCTGATGTTGAAATCGTACCGGTATGGATCTCAAATTTAAAACGTGTCATGCCTAAAGGCGCGCTTATACCACTCCCCCTATTATCTACCGTTATTTTTGGCAAACCTTTAGAAGCCCATAATGAACACAGTAAAACTGAGTTTTTAAACTACGCTCAGGAAGAATTACTCAAATTAAAAGCATTGGAGTATCAATAATGGAATTCACCAATGCGCAAATGACCTATGTATTATTTGGTATCTTTGCAGTTATTTTGATTATTGCCTCAACCATTGGCTCAATACTAAAATTTAAAGCGGGTTATGCACCTGCACCGGTCATCGACAATTTAAATGCGCGGATCAATGCATGGTGGGTCATGTTGTTGGTACTTGGTGTAGCAATTTCATTAGGTAAAATCGCCTTTGTGATCCTGTTTGCATTGATTTCACTCTTTGCTTTACGTGAATTTATTAGTTTACTTCCGACCCGTCGCGGTGATTATCTTCCTTTGCTGATCGCTTTTTATTTTGTCATCCCTTACCAGTATTACTTGGTGTATATCGACTGGTACGGGCTATATTCTATTTTTATTCCGCTGTATGTGTTTCTTCTTATCCCTATCGCTACACTCAAAGCTGAAGATACCACGCGATTTTTGGAGCGTAGCTCAAAAATTCAATGGGGACTGATGATCAGCGTATTCTGTATTTCGCATGTGCCTGCGCTATTAAACCTCAAACTTCCCGGATTTGAAGGTGAAAAAATTTGGCTAGCGATCTGGCTGATCATGGTGGTACAAGCCTCCGATGTCTTGCAATATGTCTGTGGCAAGCTATTTGGAAAACACAAAGTCGCACCGATACTTTCACCATCTAAGACCGTTGAGGGTTTAATCGGAGGCATTGCTTTAGCCACTGCACTAGGTGTTGCTATGTCATGGCTTACACCCTTTAGCTATCTACAGGCTGCATGTATTGGTTTTATTGTTTGTATATTCGGTTTCTTTGGTGGTCTTGTCATGTCAGCCATTAAACGCGATCGTGGTGTAAAAGATTGGGGACAACTTATCCAAGGCCATGGTGGCATGCTCGACCGAATTGATTCCATCTGCTTTTCAGCACCGATTTTTTTCCACATTTTGCGCTATTGGTGGTCTTAAGAAATGACTAAGTTTTAAACAGAAAATTTGGGATTTTAAATGATGTTACGCACGTAGAATTACTTTTACATTTTAAAGATGATTTTTAAGTCTATTCGACGGAGTCATACATCTAAGGATTGAATAAAGATCTTAGCCTTCGGCTGGAGATACTCTTACGAAGCGTTGTTTCTTATTCGGCAAAATGAGAAGCGTGCTTCATAAGGAAACCATCTTGCGGTGCAATGCACCTCACCGACAAAACTCGTTCACTAGCGTCAAATTATTCAAAGAATCGCAGAAACATTTTTGATTACAATTAGTCCTGTCTCAAACAGTTGCGGATGATGTTACCGTGTATCGTTCTTTTATTTGAATCAACGTGCGCTTCTGATGTTACTGCGTAGCATCGGTTAATAATACACACAATAAAAAAATCCCAAACAAACAAGCTTGGGATTCTTCTCATCAGGTATTCGATTTAAACGACTGAAATTGCAAACTTTTTAAAAATACTTGCACGACGTTTAGGATGAATATTGGCTTTAGTTAAATCACCTTGATAGTGATCATAGACACGTTTATCCATCATCTTAAACCAAATAGAGGGTACTAAAGCAGGAATTAGCATAGTGGCATAGCCGCTAGGCAACTCTGGCGCTTCGTCAAAATGTCTTAAAGCCTGAAATGGACGAGTCGGATACGCATGATGGTCTGAATGTCGCTGTAATTGATACAAAAATAGATTGGTCACAATATTATTGTTATTCCAACTATGTTCAGGCATGGTTCGCGCATAACTTCCATCCGCTTTTTGCTCACGCTTCAGGCCATAATGTTCAATATAATTAATAATTTCAAAAAGGCTGATTCCATAAAAGGCCTGTGTAACTAAATACGGTGTAACGCCTTTACCAAACATTTTCAGCATCGCGGTATGAAAACCAGCACTCATCGCCCAACCATGAAACAGCTCATTGTCCTTCGAAAAGAAACTTAAACCTTTACGTTTTAAGCGTTGTTTCTCAATCTGCACCGCCGATTTAATTCCACCAAATACAGTGCGTGGCCAAAACTCATAAAAGGTTTCGCCCATTTTTGAGGATGCAGGATCTTCAGGTGTTGCCGCACGTTTATGGTGTCCATAAGGATGTTCAATGCGGAAATGGCTATAACCCAAAGGTGCGAGCGTCGCATGTGCCCAATAATGGTCTTTTTTATGAGGTCGATGGCAGAGTTCATGTGCTGTATTTACACCGACGCCATTGATGGCACCCATCGAAATCCCAAGTAGAACTTGATCTAATAATGAAACATCTTTACGGGTAACCACATAGCCAGCAAAAGCATTCGCTGCCATTTGCAGTGGAATAAATAATTTGACGATCCGATCATAATAGGGATCATTCACTAAAACTTTGATGTCATTATCTGTCGGGTTATTGGCATCATCACCGATCAGTGCATCTAGTGCAGGAATAATGACATGCAGTAGAAGCGGCCCGCCCATGGCAAATAGTTTTTTTGTCGGTTTTGGACCAAAATGATAACCCGCCAAGATCCCCATACCAATGACTGGTAAACCTGGACTCAATAGCCAACCATAACGTTTTTTATCTAAAACACTACCGATTTTGCTTTCTAACTGAGCGAGCTGCTGTTCATTTAATTTTACTGGTGCATTCATGCGCTAGACTTCCCTAATTACTTCTTCTGTGTTTATATTCGTAAAATATGGGCAGCCAGAACAGTTTTAAGCGTCCAAAAAAACTATGTGATCGTCTTTGGCATTTAAGGATAAATGTTGACCTTTAAACACATAGTGACCATCTATAAATACAAAATCAATATGAGTAAATATTTGAAATATGGATGCTTTAAGTAAAATTTTTGATGATATTCATCTTCACCGATCTGAATATATTTATTTGAGATCAAAGCATCCTTGGGCTTTTCATTTTCAAGATCACAATGCCATGGTTGCGTATGTGGTGATTCAAGGTCAGTGTGTTGTGCATATCGATCAAGAGCAGGTCTTACTTGAAGCTGGCGATCTTTGCCTTATTCCCTCAGGGCAAAACCATCACTGCAAATCTATACAGTCTGATGTCTTGGTCGAATCAGTGAACATCACGCCACTGTTTCAAGAGCAACGAAATAAAACCATTGAATTAAATTCTACCGAATCTCATGAAGCAGAAGAATTATTTGTACTGGCGATCCGTGGGCATGTCGACAGCATTATGGCAAAGCCCTTAGTGAATGCACTCCCCACGCTGTTACATACACCACATATCATGAGCAGTACCGCACCTGAATGGTTGCAAATTGGCTTACATTTTCTGGCCGTTGAAGCGCATCAGATCCGTCCAGGCCGCGACAAAATTTTGGATCATTTGGTGAGTATTTTATTTATCGAATGTGTGCGTGATTATATTGCAGCCTTGTCAGATTCAAGCAGTTGGTTGCATGCCTTGAGTCATCCTGAATTATCCAATGCTTTGGCCGCGATTCACGAACAACCCCAGCAAGCTTGGACTGTCGAAAGTTTGGCAGAACAATGCTGCATGTCGCGTTCTAAATTTGCCAGTTTATTCACCCAAATGCTCGGTGAATCACCACTCGCCTATTTGCAGCAACATCGTTTGCGACTGGCGACACAGCACTTACAAATGGGGCAACTGACTATTCAGCAAATTGCCCATCGTATCGGCTACTCATCTGAAACGGCATTTAGCCAAACTTTTAAAAAGTTTTATGATCTAACACCGAGCCAGTATCGACAGCAGCATCAACTCGCAAAAACTGAGTCACCTTAAAGGTTTAATCTAAAAGCTTTAAAATCGCTTCCACAGGGTTTTCACTGTTACCTGAAAGCAGTTGTTTATGCATGGTGATGTGCTGCATCACTTGAATTTGCGATTTTTCAACATCCATCAAGCTTTCAATTTCTGCTGCTAATTTTTCAGGTGTTGCATCATGTTGAATAAGTTCCTGAATCACCTTTTTGCCCGCAATAATATTTGGCAATGAATAATACGGAATTTTGATCAGCAATTTCACCACATGATAGGTCAGCCAATTTAACTTATAAAAAGTCACCATTGGACGATGTAAAAGCATCGCTTCTAAAGTCGCTGTACCCGAAGCCAAAGCGACAATATTCGATGCGTTCATCACCTGACGGCCAATTTTAGATTCGGTATCGGTGTTTTCCATCAAGCGAACTTTGGCTTGTAATGTTTTAGGGTACTGCTTGAGCAACAATTCGATTTGCTGTTTACGTGCATCATTAATTGCAGGAATCAGGAACACATAGTCTGGATGCTGCTCCGTCAAAATCTGTGCGGCGGACAGTACCAAAGGCCCCAAACGCTCAATTTCACCGCGACGGCTGCCCGGAAGTAATGCAATGTGTTTTTGATGCTCATCTAAGTCTAACTCGTGTTTAGCCGCAGCGAGTGGATTATCTAAAGGCAACTGACTTGCCAATGGATGTCCGACAAATGCAGCGGGAACTTTCCATTTTTGGAAAAACGCTTTTTCGAAAGGAAATAAACAAAGGACTAAATCGATACTCGCCTTGATGCCATGCACACGGCCTTGGCGCCACGCCCACACTGAAGGGCTAACATATTGCACTGTTTTAATTGGTAGCTGTTTTTGCTTCAAGCTCTTAGATAAACGTAAATTAAAATCCGGTGCATCAATCCCCACAAAAACATCGACAGGGTTTTCAGTCCATTTTTCAACCAGACCATCGCGTACAGCAAAGAGTTTTTTAATATCTTTTAAGACCTCAACAATCCCCATTACCGATAAAATATCCATCGGATAATAGCTATTAAAACCTTCTGCAATCATTTGCGGACCGCCGATGCCTTCAAATTCCGCATCAATCCCTTGCTCTCGAAAACTGCGGATAAGCTTGGCGCCTAATGTATCCCCGGATACTTCCCCAACCACGATGCCAATTTTAAGTTTCCGATTTTGCAAAAGTCTGTCCTTTTAACTCAATGTTCTTTAGCTATAGATTCTATACGAGTCCTTCGCAAAGTTAATAGATTTCCTGAAAAAAGCTGTACGGATTTAATTCACCATTTTAAGAATATTCATCACTGCTACTTAGCTGCTGATTAAAATTTTTCCGCCAATGGTTCGGATTTGTGCCGTATTTATTCTTAAACAATTTACGAAATAGCACTGCTGTATTAAAACCTGCACTTTCCGCAATTTTATCAATCGAATAATCTGTCACTTCAAGCAATTCAGCCGCATATCGCAGTCTTTCATTATTTAACCAAGTGACAATAGGCAGCCCTGTTGCATGTTTAAAATGTCTGGTCAGTGTCCTTCTACTCATATTGGAATAAACGGCAAGTTCTTCAATAGTGTGCGGTTTCGACAGGTTATGCCGTAAATAATCGAGTAAACGATTGATCTCCGTATCGTAAGTCATTGTAGAAATCGGCTGTTCAATAAATTGCGCCTGTCCGCCCTCACGATGGGTTGGAATTACCATCAATCTCGATATTTTATTGGCAATTTTTGCCCCGTAGATTTCCCCGACTATGTATAAACAACAATCTAAAGCAGCCCCCGTACCTGCGGAAGTAATGATGCCTGCATCTTCAATATATAAAGCATCTTTATCTAAGTTCACACATGGAAATTTTTGCTTAAAATCGGCACTGCCAGCCCAATGTGTCGTGACCTGTTTGTGGTCAAGTAACCCAGCATACGCCAATGGATATGCGCCATAGCAAAGGCCTGCGATCTTGATTCCTTTTTCATGTACGCGTATTAACGCAAACCACATTTGAAGGCGTGACGTTAACCAAAACTGGTGGACAACACGGTACAGATGCAATGTATCGTGTCCCAGAACTGAAAAAAAGATTGGGTGAAGCCATGGGGATCATTTTTGAAGCCGCAGGACATGAAACCATTTATTTGGTGGGTGACACGATTTGGCGCCCTGAAGTGGATCAAGCTATTCAAAGCTCCCAACCTGATGTGATTATTTTAAATACAGGCAACGCCTTAGTCGATGGATTTAAAGAGTCGATTATTATGGGTAAAGAAGACACCTTACGCGCTGTGCAACAGGTACCGAAGGCTAAAATTGTCGCAGTGCATATGGATGCCATTAATCACATGTCGTTAACGCGTCAACAACTGGCAGCCTATGTAAAATCTCAAAATATTCAGGATAAAGTGTTGATTCCTCTAGATGGCGAAACTTTATCTTTTTTAAGGCATATTAGTCTTTTTAAAGCGTATGAGACTTTGCAGCAGTGGACTTTATATACACTGTTGCATATATCGATAAATAACTAATTAAAGACTAGGAAAATAAACCTACAGTGCATTTAGGTATTGGATATCCACTTCAGATATTCAAAGCCTTATATTCAAAATATATGATTTCACTGCAGCATAATCTCCATTTGAACTATTAACTACTTGAGAAAACCATAATCAATAACTTAGTTTAGATAAAATTCATTTATTTCAAAATTAAAAACATTCTTTATCTATTTTTTTCACAAGCAAATCACTAATCGAGACAACGACTTATATCAATTAGTCATAAGATATGCACGTTTTTTGATATTTGGCATTCAGCGATGGTCGGTCCTTTAGAGTTCATTCTGGCAGGTGTAATTGTAGGTTTCTGCGTAGGTATTACCGGTGTTGGCGGTGGTTCACTGATGACCCCGATCCTGATCAGCCTGTATAAAATTGAACCCCATATTGCGATTGGCACAGACCTGCTGTATGCCGCTATTTCAAAATTTTGTGGTTCTTTAGTTCATGCACGTAAAATGAATATCGTATGGACCATTGTTATTTGGCTTGCGGTCGGCAGTATCCCTGCGTCTTTTGCGACCCATTGGGTACTTGAAAACTATCTGAGCCAATCGACACATTACAAAACCGTATTAACCATGTTTTTGGGTTTTATGCTGACCATTACAGGGATCTCAATTATTTTCCGTGGTCATATCGAAAAATTCTTTAATAAATTTCGAAAAACTGATCAGTTTGATGATATGAGTGCGGATCTTGAACGTATCAATTTCCAAGCTAAAAATAAGCGTGCATATATCATCATCATGGGGATTATTTTAGGCGTATTCGTTACCCTATCGTCTGTTGGTGCAGGTGCCTTCGGTATTATGGCTTTGGTGCTTATGTTCCCGAACTTACCGATGATTCGTATTATTGGTTCTGACGTCGTACATGCCGTGCTTCTTACACTGGTTGCAGGCTTGGGTCATATGAGCTCAGGTAATGTCGATTTTCATTTATTGGGTTGGTTATTGGTGGGTTCTATTCCAGCGATTGTTGTCGGAACTTTGATCAGCTCACGTTTACCTGAAAAAGTCATTCGTAAAGTCTTAGGCATTACCTTGTTTGTTTTAGGCATGAATTTCATCATTAATCCAGTAAAATCAAAACCTGTCGAAAAACCAACAACTGCAATGTTGATCGCACCGACGGTGAATAGTCAGCAGGTTTAAATTAACTGCCCGATTCATCACTTTTTTTTCAGAGACTTATTGATCTTTTTTATAACATTTGAATGCTATATTCATGTTATATTCGGCTCACGAAACAACCTTTTGTATAATCAAACCAGTGACGGCAATGAATACTTTACAGTCAAATTCTATTACCCAAAACGACATTGATGACGTGAATGTAAAAAGCATTCAGCCTCTTGTTACTCCTGCAGAACTAAAAAAAGAGCTACCTCTGACTGAAACTGCCTATCAAACAGTCCTTAAGGGCCGTGAAACTGTACGTAATATTTTAGATGGAAATGACAAACGTCTTTTTGTTGTCATTGGTCCATGTTCAATTCACGACACAGTCGCTGCACATGATTATGCTGACCGTTTAAAAGTTTTAAGTGACAAAATACAAGATACGATTTATGTCGTGATGCGTGTGTATTTTGAAAAACCACGTACCACTGTTGGTTGGAAAGGTCTAATTAATGACCCTGACATGAACGACTCATTCAACATCGAAAAAGGCTTACGTATTGGCCGTAAACTTTTACTAGAATTGAATGAGAAAGGTTTGCCTTGTGCAACTGAAGCACTCGATCCAAACTCACCACAGTACTACCAAGATCTTATCTCTTGGTCAGCGATTGGTGCGCGTACCACTGAAAGCCAAACACATCGTGAAATGTCTTCTGGCCTGTCTTCACCTGTGGGCTTTAAAAATGGTACAGATGGCGGTTTAACCGTTGCGACCAATGCCATGCAATCTGTTAAACATGGTCATAGCTTCTTGGGCTTAAGCGACCAAGGTCAAGTTTCTGTTATTCGTACCAGTGGTAACCCATATGCACACGTTGTACTTCGTGGCGGTAACGGTAAACCAAACTACGACGCAGGTTCAGTTGCAGATGCTGAAGCGGCATTAGCCAAAGCAAAAGTTAGTGGCAAAATTATGATTGATACCAGTCATGCAAACTCAAACAAAGACCCGTACCTACAACCCCTTGTACTCAAAAATATTACTGAACAAATCCTTGACGGAAACAAGTCAATCGTGGGTATTATGGTAGAAAGTCACTTAAAAGGTGGTCGTCAGGATATTCCTGCCAACCTCTGTGACCTCGAATATGGTAAATCAGTGACTGATGGCTGTATCGATTGGGATACGACTGAAAAAGTTTTGTTAGAGATGCATGAAGCACTTAAAGACGTGTTACCGACACGCTAAGTGAATGAAAAACGCCATCTTCGAGATGGCGTTTTACTTTGAAGGATTATTTGTCAGATGAATGAAATCGAAAATGCGTTAAGTCACATTGAAAACTTCCAATATATACATGAACACTTATTAACGTCCGGTCAACCATCTCC
This sequence comes from Acinetobacter sp. YH12128, assembly GCF_013418655.1. Taxonomy (NCBI): domain Bacteria; kingdom Pseudomonadati; phylum Pseudomonadota; class Gammaproteobacteria; order Moraxellales; family Moraxellaceae; genus Acinetobacter; species Acinetobacter sp. YH12128. The sequence continues at coordinate 17,647 of NZ_VPBO01000031.1, forward strand.
TTCTGAGCTTCAAACGATCAAAGAATATGGTGTTTCAACGGTTATCAATTTAGCACTGACCGATGCATCCAATCATATCGAGCATGAAGACCGCATTTGCCTAGATCTAGGCCTGAACTATATCCAAGTTCCGATCTCTTGGGATACCCCTTCAGATGATCAATGCCTTTTAGTACTCGATATGATTGACCATTTGGTTCAAGGTCAAACGGTTTGGCTACACTGTGCGAAAAACTTCCGTGTCAGCAGTTTGATGTATTTATATCGTCAATACTATATGGATGTTGATATGCCAAAGGCTCAAGATTTGATGCATCAAATTTGGAAACCCAATGAAACATGGACAGGTTTAATCCATGCGGTTGCCTTACAACTTCAAGGCCGTAAAGCAACTCAAGATTTACAACATGCACTGATCCATCCAGATCATTTTGCGTGAGAAATCAGTACTGTTGCAGTAGAAAGAATACCTTCTTGGCGACCAGTAAACCCTAATTTTTCGGTGGTGGTCGCTTTGATGCTAATTTGTGTAACTTCAACATCCATAACATCTGCGATACTTTGACGCATTTCTAAATTATGTTTTGCTAGTTTAGGGCGCTCACAAGCCACGGTAATATCAGCATTATTAAGTACATATCCACGATCTAAAATCAGTTGGTAGACGTGTTTTAAAAGTACTCGACTATCGGCACCTTTAAATTTTGGATCTGTATCTGGAAAATGCTGACCAATATCTCCAAGTGCCAAAGCTCCTAATAATGCATCACAAAGCGCATGCAATACCACATCACCATCTGAATGTGCTTTGAGTCCATGTGTATGTGGAATTTGAACACCAGCAAGCGTTACAAAGTCACCTTCTTCAAATGCATGCACATCCATGCCCTGACCGATACGAATTTGAGCTATCATGCTTGAGTTCCTTGAGAAAATAATGATTGAAATCTTGTATTCACGCTTTCTATTTCGCTATAGTGTGGGCAAGCGCAACATAGTGAAAGTATAAGCGATCATGCTGTTGAAAACTGAAATAAATATCATCAAAAAATTCGGACTGGTTCTGCTAATAGGTTCTAGCCTAGCGATGTTTACGCATGCAGAAAAGATAGACTGTGATCAGGCCAATACTCAGGCAAAAAAAAATTACTGTTCTGACGGTTTTGAAGAACAGCGTGAAAAGTTAGATGGGCTTTTTTTAACAGCGCAGTTGATTACCGATGCCCCAATACGCTTACTGATAGATACGCAAAAATTATGGTATAGCCGAGTTCAGCAATGCAAAAACTTGGAGTGTTTTAAACAACAATTTGAGCTTCGCCATGAAGATTTGAATATCTACACCTCGATGAACCAAAGTTTAACGCAGCATTATCTGAAATTTGAAAATGGTCATTTTGCGACATCACCTGTACATTTAAAGGTACATCAACTAGGCAAAGACAGCATCAAAATTGAAGGCATTGCCTATCGTAATCCGAACAATCGAGTCGAAACACAAACCATCCCATTTTTAGCTTACACAACACCCGAACAAAAAAATCAAATCACCGATAATGAACACGACTGCAAATATCAGTTCAATTACAGTAAAGCCTTACTCTCAGTAAAAACTGAACAAAAAGGCTGTGAACGTTTTGCAGGGATTTATCGTTTATATGATTAAGATCAAATTCGAATGACTTAGAAAAATACAAAAAAGCCTCAACATTGAGGCTTTTTTGATGTCTAAAATATGTCAGTTAAATCGGATGTGTTTGCTGCACTTGCTGGCTAATCATTGCAGCTGTTGCCGCAGACAAGGTCCATCCAAGGTGACCATGCCCTGTATTATAGAAAATATGATCTCGCTTACCTGCATGTACTACAGGCATCATATTGGGCATCATTGGTCGTAAACCCGCCCATGGCACCACATGTTCTGTTGATAGATTAAAGTTACGATTCGACCAATCAATTAAGGGCTGAATGCGATCTGCACGAATGTCTCGGTTATAGCCATTAAACTCTGCCGTGCCTGCAACACGTAGTCGATTTGCACCTAAGCGTGAAGTCACAATTTTGGCACTTTCATCCAACAGACTCACCCAAGGCGCATTGGTCTGACTTTGTTCATCATTTAAGTTTATGGTAATTGAATATCCTTTGACTGGATAGACATTTACACGGTCACCGAGTTTATGCGCAAGTTCATAACTGCCTACACCACCACAGACCACCACAGCATCTGCCTCAAGTAAGGTATTTGCATCAGGATGTTCCATATTTTCATCACTGGCTTTTAACTGAACATTGACACCTTTTGCATGATGTTCAAAGTCAGTCACCTCAAAGCCCCACATATATTTCACATCAAAGCGTTCTGTTGCTTTAGCAAGCTGCGTCGTAAATTTATGGATGTCGCCCGTGGCGTCCCCTGGGCAATAAAATCCACCATAGTATTCACCTGTCAGACTAGGCTCAATGTCACGGATTTCAGCTAATGTCACAGGATGACGCTCTAAGCCACCCTCACAGAGCATATGATTAACTTGAGTCGCCACCTCATAATCATGTTGATTATGAAAGAAATGTAAAATGCCGCGTTTTTCTAAATCAAACTGCAAGTTTTCATGCTCAGCAATTTCAAATAAACGCTGACGTGCCATCAATGCAAGACGGACGGTCTCGTGAGTATTTTCACGGTAATCTTTAATATGCCCCATAAACTCAAAGAGCCATGAATATTTGTGTAGATTAAAACTTGGATTTAATAATAATGGCGCGGTTTTTTGTGACATCCATTTGATGCCTTTCACTACCGTTGCTTTTTGGTTCCAGACTTCAGCATTACACGCTGATAATTGTCCACCATTGGCAAACGACGTTTCCATCGCAGGATAAAGATGTTTATCGACCACAGTGACACGATAACCGAGTAATCCGAGTTCGTAAGCTGTCGTTACCCCAGTAATACCTGCACCAATCACAACAATATGACACATATAGGCTCCTTGGAAATTATATTTCCTATGTTCGCCCCATCTGTCATTGTTACCTGAGAGCTTTGGTTCCTTGCGAAGCAATGTGAACCTTCCCCTTCGGTGAGTAGGTCTAGCCTACTTCTCTCCAGATTTTTTATATGATTACAGTCCTTTTGCCTGAGAGTTTCCTGGGGGAACTTGCTCCTTCGGCGAGCACGATCTGTGCTTCTCTCCTGCAATCATCCATTCGTTTTTTATTCGGCATTCATCTTGGTATTGCCTTAGTTAGATATGAGCAATATTTGTACCAAATCTCAAGTCCTATTTGGGTCAATATTGTTAAATATTATTTTTATATCAATTTAAGTTGTTAGGCTATAAATTTAAAATCATTTTTTTTACACCTAAATACTTAATCTTTAAAATAAAGGGTTAAAATATTAAATGAAATTTATATCTAGAAAGATTGAAGTTTTATGTCGGATTCTACGCTTTTCTCTCGCTTTGCATCTGTGATCAAAACACATTCTATTGAAGAATTAACCCAAAGTGATTTACTCCTACTTAAGACTCTAGGAACTATTCAAAGCTTTTATGCACCATTCGAGGCCATAAATCATGATGCAAAAGTGGTCATTGTCGGCATCTGCCCAGGCCAACAACAATGGCGTAATGCATTAATCGCAGCAAAGGACGGCTTAGAACAGCAAGTATCTGAGGAAAACATTCTTAAACTTGCCAAGAATAGTGGCGCTTTTAGTGGTCCTATTCGTAAAAATTTAACTCAACTGCTAGATCATATTGGATTACACAATCAATTAGGCATTCAGACCACCGCAGAGCTCTTTAGCAATCATCAAGATATGGTGCAAATGTGCTCGGTTTTACAGCAATGCATTTTGATCAATGGAAAAAATTATGCAGGTTTAACGCCCGCAATGTTGAAAAATGAATTATTAAAACAACATATTGATGATTATTTTATTCCTATGATTCAACAGCTTCCGAACGCAATTTATATTCCGCTAGGCAAAGGTGTAGATGAGGTTTTAAATTATGTAAGCAGCTTAGGCTATTTAAAAGATCAGCAGATTTTAGCAGGACTTCCCCATCCATCGGGTGCGAATGCTGAACGGATCAAATATTTTTTAGGTGAAAAACCACGTGATCAATTGTCTCGACAAACCAATCCCGATCAGATTGATAACGCAAAATCACAAATCTTGCTTAAATTATCCAATCTTCAATAAAGTCCGCTTAACATCACTGAAAATATTATTTATTTGAATATCCGCTACTTATATTAATGCACCACTCGAACAAAACTAGAAAAGTGTGATGTATTTTACTTTTTTGTTTTTCTGTGTGAATATGCGCCAAAATAAATATTGCTTATAAAAATAACGCTAACATGGAAAAACACATGAAAAATTATTTAGTTCTAGGATTTACACTCCTACTACTCACAGGTTGTATTACCGTACCTAAAAATAAACCTGAAACAAGAACCTTGAAGCTAAATGGTGTGAATACCGTTGAAAACAGTAACGTAATCCAACGAACCATTACTCGAGGTCAATTACTGTGTGAAACTGGACAAAAATGTCCTGAACTTGCAATTGATTAGCAAAAGAATAAAAGTGAGTATGCACTTTCACTGCATTCTTATGATCAACAGCAGCTTGATATGAATGAAATATCTTTTGTGATCGACGGCAAAGTATTGTCTTATCCTGCAATAGGTCAAACAAATTATCGTCGCTTAGATAATTCAAATGTGATTGATTCTTCTAATACCGTGATGATCCCAGATACTGTGCTTAAACAATTCTGTGACGCAAAAGATATTGCGGTGATTATGAATACCAACCAAGGAGAAATCGCACACTATATGTTAAAAAATCAAAAATCTTCAGATGCCTATCGACTATTTTTACGTGCTTATTCTTAAGCCCAAATAGTCTAAAATAAAAATCCCAAAAGTTAGTGTATGTTTTCTTTTGGGATTTTTTATTCATCTCGCTTTATAAATTGATCAAATACATCATATGATCTTTATTTTATTCGTTTAATTAATTGTTTAATTGTGAGTTCACAAATCGGTTGACCTACTTCTAGATGAAGAGGATAGGCTTGATTTTCATTTGTTAGCTTATAGCCACGCCGTTGATAATATTTTATTAATTCTAAACGCCGATCAATCACATACATGACAAATTCTTCAACATTGGGTTCAATCAACGTCGCTTGCTGTTCTGCAAATTGCAATAATTTTTTTCCTAAGCCCTGAGCTTACTCATCTGGGTGAATTGCAAAATGACCAATTTCACTGCTCATTCCCTGCATTTGAATCCCAATACACCCCATGATCTGCGCATGTACCGACTCCATCACATATAGATGAAAATCCTTTTTTTGTAAGAGTTGGCTGAGTTGAGAGACATTTATTCGATTTCCTCGAACAATATGATGTTCCGTGGTCCAACTCTTAGGATGATTCTCCCGATAGGCTATATTCATTAAGCTTTCGAGCTGCTGAATATCACCAAGTAAAGCATTTCTTATATTCATATTTTTTAGCTATTTATTTTCATGGGTCTATTTTACTGAAATAAAAAAACCAGACAATTGTCTGGTTTTTTTATGCAATTTGCTCATCAGTGTAGCTCGCTAGCGCTATTCACCAACCGCATCGGAACAAAAAGCAGTGCTTTGTTATTTATCCTCTGTGACTCGCTAACGTTACTCACCAAACCACGTTTGGAACAAAGCAACGCTTTGTTATTTATCCACTGTGACTTGCTAAAGCTATTCACCAACCGCATCGGAACAAAGCAGCGCTTTGTTTCCTCACTTGGGTTCAATTGGGGCAAATGGAGCGACAACATCCGCATTTTGTGCACGGTTACGCATGAAGTGATCCATGAGCACAATTGCCAACATTGCTTCTGCAATTGGTGTCGCACGAACACCGACACAAGGATCATGGCGACCTTTGGTCAATACATCTGTATCTTGACGATTAATCGTAATGGTTTTACCCGGCGTAGTAATGGAAGCTGTTGGTTTCAAGGCGATCGCAACACGAATGTCTTGACCACTCGAAATACCGCCCAAAATGCCGCCAGCATGGTTTGCCAAGAAACCATCCGTTGTTAACTCATCACGGGTTTCATGACCAAACTGCTCGGCAACACCAAAGCCATCACCAATTTCAACACCTTTTACAGCGTTGATGGACATCATAGCATGTGCAATATCTGCATCTAAACGATCAAATACAGGCTCGCCCCAACCGACTGGCACTTGCGTCGCAATAATTTCCAGTTTGGCGCCACAGCTCGTTCCTTGTTCACGAAGTGACGTTACGAGAGCTTCGAAACGTGGGACGGCATCTGCATCACCACAGAAAAATGGGTTATTCGGAACTTCATTCCAGTCCAATTTCTCTGCTTTTTCGGTACCAATTTGGGTTACATGACCACGAATTTCTATGCCGAATTTCTCAAACAAGAATTTTTTAGCAATCGCACCCGCAGCAACACGCATCGCAGTTTCACGAGCACTCGAGCGACCACCACCACGATAATCACGGAAACCATACTTATGTGTATAAGTATAGTCTGCATGACCCGGACGGAAGGTTTGCGCGATGTTGCCATAATCTTTTGATTTTTGATCTGTGTTACGGATCAATAGACCAATCGATGTACCGGTCGTTTTGCCTTCAAATACGCCTGAAATAATTTCAACTTCATCGGGTTCTTTACGCTGAGTTGCAAACTTAGATGTGCCCGGCTTACGACGATCCAGATCCTTTTGCAAATCGGCTTCAGTCAGTTCAATACCCGGTGGAACCCCATCCACAATGGCCATCAGACCAACGCCATGAGATTCACCACAAGTCGTTACACGGAAGAGTTGCCCTATACTATTACCTGCCATGTCAAACGACTCCTTATGCTTGAACAGATTGAATAAATAAATCTCGGTATTCGCGGCATTGAGCAGCAGTCAATGCAAAGATACCTGTACCGCCTTTTTGGAACTGTAACCAGTAAAAATCAACGGTATTGAAGTTTTGACGCATTGCCCATTCTGAGTTACCCACTTCGATCACAATTAAGCCATCTTCAGTCAGGTAATCTGCAGCTTGTGCCAACATTTTACGTACAAGATCCAAACCATCTTGACCCGCAGCAAGCGCCATTTCAGGTTCATGGTGGAATTCTTCTGGTAAATCTGCCATGTCTTCAGCATCCACATATGGTGGATTCGACACGATTAAATCATATTGATTTTCTGCTGGAATTTTGGCGAATAAATCAGACTCAAGTAAAGCCACTTGATATTGTTTATTGTGGTGTTCACAGTTAATTTGCGCCACTTCAAGTGCATCTTTAGATAAATCTGTTGCATCAACTTCAGCATCTGGGAATGCATAAGCTAAAGCAATCGCGATACAACCTGAACCCGTACACATATCTAAAATGCGCTGAGGAGTTTTTGGATTGGCATTTTCAGGTAGATTATTAACCGCAGCACCCATTTCGCCATTTTCACCTAAGCAATATGGCGCAAAACGGTTTTCAATTAACTCTGCAATTGGAGAACGTGGAATCAGTACACGTTCATCGACATAAAATGGCTTACCAAAGAAATATGACAAGTTTAGTAAATAAGACGTCGGAACTTTTTCATTAATACGACGTTCTAACAATGCTAAAAATTCTGCAACTTCACTTGGCAATAATTTCGCATCTAAGATTTCCGCATCTGCATTCCAATCTAGAGATAACGTTTGTAAAACCAATGCTGAGCTTTCAGCAAAATAGTCTTCTGTACCTTGTCCTAAGTGGGCATCATATTGACGTAAAGCTGTTACCCCAAAGCGGATATAATCACGAATTGTAGATAGGTTTTCAGCTGCTTCCTGTAAATGTTCAGGGCTAATAGTCGGTCGATCCACTTAAGGCGTCTCCAGTTCATAATTTTTTAAACGCCCTATGATACCTTGTTTTAATGCTATTTATAATAAAAATACGGCATTATTCACCGCTTGAAAGCATTTCATAACCGTATATATGAGGTCTGATACATTCGCTGAAATGAAATGTGTACTTTATGCCTTTCAGCATTCTATAAAATCTAATTAGATGAAAATTACGAATAAAAACCAATTCAAGCTCAATTGTTTAGCAATTTGTACTTGATCCTAAGCTTTATTTTCTTAAAATCATCCCCATACAAACAGTTAAATTTTAAATGCGGAGCTCCAATGAGCTATAAGCACAATAACCTCATGGCTATGCGTCAAAGCTATTGGGAAGACACTCAGTCTTTAAACGTGCAAACTGAAAAGGCATTTTTTCAGCAACTGCTGATCGAACATCAAGTTTTCCCTGATGCGAGTCTAGAAAACGCACGTACCCTATTTTTTAGCTTACCGAGCATTATTATTGTCAAAGGTTATGCTGCCGGATTTAAAGACGAATCTGTCCAACATCTTATTCATCAACATATTGAAGAACATAAAGCCGCATTGATGCAAAACGATACGGTAAAAATCAAATATCGTTTATAGTTTTCTTTTCCAATGTGCCTGTCTACGTGGCATCTTGCTTAAGTTTGCAAATGCTTACTGCATATTCAGTAAGTTGAACTATTTTAATACGTTAAGAAACGTTAAAATTAGCTACAATGTATTTTTCTGCGAATTGCTGATTAAAGGATTTAATTTACATGTCAGATCAGAACGATAAGCTCAAACACTTGAAAACGTCTTCTATGGATCGACGCTTATCTATCGCAAAGGCATCGCTACTTGCGGGAACTCGTTGGGCAGCATCAAACGCCACTTCTATTTTTTCGAGTGAAGAAGAAAAAGAGAAAAAGCGTAAAAAAGCCATGAAAGATCAGGCTGAATATCTCGTCGCAGAAATTGGTAAATTAAAAGGTTCAATTGTAAAAATTGGGCAAATGATGGCGTTGTATGGTGAACATTTTCTACCTGAAGAAATCACCCAAGCCCTCAATACCCTTAACAATCAAACAGTCGCATTGGCATGGCCAGCCATCAAAGTACAATTACAAAATCAACTTGGCTCAAAACTTGATGATCTCGTGATTGATCATGAGCCGCTTGGTACAGCATCTTTGGCACAAGTTCACCGTGCAAAACGTAAATCTGATGGTTTAGAACTGGTATTAAAAATCCAGTATCCGGGTGTGGCTGATGCTATCGATTCAGATATGAATCTATTCAAAAACATGCTCAAACTGACACGAATGGTGCCCCAAACGCGTGAATTTGATCAGTGGTTTGATGAAGTTCGTGAAATGATGCATCGTGAAGTAAATTATAAAATCGAAGCAGATACCACACGCCGTTTTGCTGCACGCTTAAAAGAAGATCCACGATATATCGTCCCGCAAATCATTGAAGGATATTCAACACCTCAAGTGCTGTGTATGACTTTTGAACGTGGTGTGCCGATTAACAGCCCAGTAATGCTGTCACTTCCTCAAGAGCGCCGTAATGCCTTAGGTGAAGCATCACTTGAAATTGCCGTACGCGAAATTTTTGAATGGGGTGAAATGCAAACCGACCCTAACTTCGGAAACTATTTGGTCCGTTTAGGCAATGGTGCGGATGTGCCAGATAAAATTGTTCTCCTCGACTTTGGTGCGATCCGTCAGTTCGATGAGCATCTATTAGGCGTTGCGCGTAATTTGATTACCGCGGGTTACCATCACAGCTCTGAGCAAATGGTCAAAGCGATGACAGGTTATGAGTTCTTTGATGGTATTCCACAAAGTATTAAACCTGATATGGCTAAAGTCTTTTTGTTAGCGACAGAGGCATTTAGTAGCACTGAAAATAACCCAAACATCCCTGCTGGTGTTATGGACGAACAACAACGCTATGACTGGAAAAAAAGCCAATTACATAGCCGTGTGATGCAACAAGCGTCAAAATCGATGGCATCTCGTTACTTCTCAGTTCCACCTAAAGAGTTTATGTTTATTAGCCGTAAATTTATCGGTGCATATACCTTTATGACCGTCATTGAAGCGAAAACCAATGTTCGTCGTATGATTCAAAAATATCAATAAACATTCAATGCACACCTTAAGACTTGGCTGACTCAAATGTCAGCCAAGTCAATTTTAAAATAAAAATCCTTTTAAGCCTTTTTACTTTTCTATTCTTAATTAATTATTTAGCTATCGAATCCCACCTAATCTCGCCGTTTATCTTTGACAATCATGCATGTCATTTATGACATGGTTTTTCTATCTTTGGCATGTCAGCATTAAATAAGAACAACGCAAATGGAAAACAACAATGACCAATATGGTAAACAAGGCACAAGGATTTGGACTCTCACTTTTAACAAAAATTGCCGGAAGTGATGTACTCGATCAGTTTAAACTGCGCAAATTTGTTGAAAAATCTTTGTATCAGAGCTCAAAAGCTGGTTTTAAAACCCTGAGCCAGACGCAAAAAGCATTTCAGACCAACAAAGATGTGCATAAGCAACGTTTGCCAAATCAACAAAAATCATTATTTGATTTAAACCTGACTGAAGAACAGCAAATGACTGCTGATGCGATGCAGCAGTTTGCCACAGAAGTCTTGTATCCCCTTGCTCATCAAGCCGATCAAGAGGAAAGATTTCCTGAAGCGTTATGGCAACATATCCAAGATCTAGGTCTAAATTATTATGCCTTACCTGAAGATTTGGGTGGCGTTGCAGCAGAAAAAAACATCATTAGTAATGTTTTAATTGCGGAACAATTGGCTGAAGGTGACTTTAGTTTAACAGCAGGGTTACTGTCGACGTTTAGCTGCATCAATGCCATCACCCAATGGGGTTCCGAATCTGTTCAGGCAACCTACTTAGCGGCATTTGCAGATGATTCAGCCCTGCGTGCAAGCTTTGCAGTTCAAGAGGCCACGGCGGCATTTAATCCTTATCAACTTAAAACTCAGGCGATTACTGACGGCCAACAGTTTAAAATCAGTGGGGAGAAAACCTTAGTCATTTTAGGTGAACAGGCAGATGTGCTGTTGGTGAGTGCCATGCTGAATGGGCAGCCTGAAGTTTTTATTGTGCAACGTGACCAGAGCATTAGCGCTAAAAAAACACCAGCTATGGGTTTAAAAGCCACTGAAACGGTAACTTTAAAATTTGATCAGACCTCTGCCCAACGCTTAGGAGATCAAGATTTCAATTACACCTCATTTATCGATCTTGGCAACTTAATGTGGTGTGCCATGGCTGTTGGCACCGCAACTGCAGTCAAAAAATATTGCATTCAATATGCAAACGAACGTACAGCTTTTGGAGAGCCAATTTCGCACCGTCAAAGTGTGGCATTTATGATTGCAGATATGGCAATCGAAATTGATGCCATGCATATGCTCATCCTCAATGCAGCAAGCCTAGCCGAAGCCGGCAAGCCTTTTCATCGTGAAGCCTATTTAGCTCGCGTGCTATGTGCTGAAAAATCGATGAAAATTGGGACCGATGGCGTGCAAATATTAGGTGGTCACGGCTTTACCAAAGAACATCCCGTAGAACGTTGGTATCGAGACTTACGTGCCACAGCGATTCTTCAATCTGGCTTGCATGCTTAATTCAGCAAAATAAAAACAAGGAAATGTCCATGAACTTACAAAATCCGAAAAAATTTAAATTGCTGATCGACCAAGCCCATGAAGTCGCATTAAATGTTCTACGTCCTATTTCACGTAAATATGACAAAGCCGAACATGCCTATCCTAAAGAGTTAGACATGTTATCTTCCCTCGTCGACGGTATGAATGATGGCGGAGATGGCATGAATGCAGGTGCTGCCGTCAATAAACGTGGTGACACAGACACTGGTAATAAAAACGGTGTCAATATGTCGACAGCCCTCAGTATCATCGAGATGTGCTATGGAGATACAGGCCTGTTGCTCAGTATGCCTCGACAAGGGCTTGGAAATTCGGCTATTGCAGCAGTAGCCAATGATGAACAACTAGAACGCTTAAAAGGAACTTGGGCCGCTATGGCCATTACAGAACCCAATTGCGGCTCTGATTCTGCTGCTATTCGGACAACAGCGACGAAAGATGGCGATGAATACATTCTCAATGGGGAAAAAATCTTTGTCACCTCGGGTGAGCGTGCTGATTCCGTGGTGGTTTGGGCAACGCTAGATAAAAAATTAGGCCGTGCAGCGATTAAATCCTTTGTTGTTGAAAAAGGTACGCTGGGCATGACTGTAGAACGCCTAGAACATAAATTGGGTATTAAAGCTTCTGATACGGCTGCCATTAGCTTTGTAGATTGTCGTGTCCCTGCTGCAAACTTATTAGGCAATGCTGAAATTGATGTAGCAAAGGGTTTTGCTGGGGTTATGGAAACTTTTGATAATACTCGCCCACTCGTTGCCGCGATGGCTATTGGCTGTGCCAAGGCATCTTTAGAGCGAATTAAAGAAATCTTTAAAGATGAATTAGATGAGCAGTATTCAACACCGATCTTACAAAGCTCGAATATTGCTGCACAAATATATCGAATGGAAGCAGACTGGGAAGCAGCACGTCTCCTCATGCTCAAAGCCGCATGGATGGCCGACAACAAAAAACCAAACTCACGTGAAGCATCCATCGCTAAAGCAAAAGCAGGCCGTGTAGGTAATGAAATCACGTTAAAGTGTGTAGAACTCGCAGCGGCTGTCGGCTATAGCGAAGATGAATTATTAGAAAAATGGGCACGTGATTCAAAAATCCTCGATATATTTGAAGGCACACAGCAAATTCAACAATTAATCGTTGCACGTCGTGAACTGGGTAAAAGTTCAAGCGAATTAAAGTAATTTTTTGCTTGAGTAATTTTAAACTTAGAGATGGATTTTTTTATAGGATCAGTCTATAAACAATCCATCTTTTTGTTTTTCGATGATTATGTTTCAGATCCGACCACTTCAACTTGAAGACAATGTAAGCATTGCCAATGTCATTCGCACAGTTTCCAAAGAATTTGGATTAGCACCTGAATCAGGATTTGCCGTTGCAGATCCAATTTTAGATGATTTATATCACGTCTATACGCAAGCAAATGCACAATATTGGGTTATTGAAAATCAACACGGTACAATTTTAGGTGGTGGGGGCCTTTCTCCTTTAGTTGGAGACTCAAGCATTTTAGAAATCCAAAAAATGTATTTTATGCCTGAATTACGTGGTCATGGCTTAGCCAAAGATATTTTAGAACTTTGTTTTCAATTCGCCAAAGATCATAATTTTAAAGCGTGTTATTTAGAAACTACACATACACTTGGGCAAGCAGTGAAACTTTATGAAAAAGTAGGATTTCAACACTTACAAGCTCCCAAGGGCAATACAGGTCATAGCCAAGCATGCGAAATTTGGATGCTTAAAACGCTTTAAACTCAGATTCCACTAATACCTCTGAAAAGAGTTATAGCTTTTCCAAATAGGGATATTTAATGAGTGGATATTCTAGTTTTTTATAACTAAAGTTCTCGGGATTTGAATGCCCCACAATCTTAAGTAAGAATGTAAAGAGAGAAATACTGACTCAATTAACACGATCTGTTTTTCTCTCTTCACTTAAATAATTATGTAATTTGAGTACATTTCCATCAATTCTTACAATTTCACTGTACAGAGCATCTTAAGAAAATATTGACCTCTAAGTCTCCAGTTCATACTATCGCTTTAGAAATTACACTTAGCCACGATTATTTTAAAGTGAACATAAATGCAGAATGTACTGAATAAAACTCGCCTTTCAACTCGTCTTACTTCGCTCCTGAGCGCTCACAGCTTAAAGTTTTCAACTGTTATTATATCTGTAAGTCTGATTTCTGCATGTTCATCACTTGGTGGTGGCTCTGTAGAGAAACGTGCTGTTAAACTTTCATCAGGGATCCAAAAGGCCTATTCAGTCAATCCTGAAACTGCAAATCGAGTGTCCCCCTACATTGTGCAAACTGCTGATCAATACAACTTAGATCCTTTACTACTGGCTGCCGTTATTCGCCAAGAATCAACTTTCCGCCCTTATGTCAGTTCTCCTGCAGGTGCAGTCGGTTTAACTCAGGTGATGCCACGTTATTGGCAAGCAACATGCCCTGGGGATTTATATGACGAATTAACCAATATTAATTGTGGGTCATTTATTTTAACTAAATATAAAAATGCGGCAGGTAGTATTCCAAAAGCTTTAGCCTACTATAATGTCGGACCTACTGCTTATAACACCAATCGAAAAATGAAAAAACAAGGCAAACGTTATGCAAAACAAGTTAAAGAACATCAAAATAATTTAAAAAGTTCCTTATAATTTCTAAAAATTTAATCTTTTATTTAACCATATAGACCTAACTAAGCTTAAGAGGATAAATTTTGTTAGGTCTAATCTCTTCAATTATTTCATAGATTGACGCATTTTATCTTCATCAAAATATTGCGCAAATGATGCAATACGTTTTTCAACAATTGGATTTTTCATCAGATTTTCAGCTGCACGATTTCCCAATAGTTCAAATGCTTTACCTAGAGCATTTGTTCCTTCATTTTCTGTAACAGCTTTGATTTCAGCATTACAACGTTTAGTAAATAAATCTTGAAATAGAATAGCCATATTTTTATCAATTTTTTGTATCTCAACTGGCGTTACTTTACTATATTTAGAAATTTCTGGATGTGCTGAAAATGCCAAATAAATCCAAGCTGTTAAGTTCTGACTCTCTTTTGCTGAAATTTTATTTACCAAACATTCACTTAGTTTATCCTGATACACACCGGCTGTAGTATTGAAAGAAACAAATGCAAATAAAACTGTAGCTAATAATTTTTTTAAAAACATCTTAAATACCCTATATATTATTAAAGAGACAAACGATTTTATTATATTGATTTATTACACATTTTCATTAGCAAAACATTTTAAATGATATAAAAGAGTTCTAGACGAGTTTATTGTTGATCGGCCTTATTCTTTTTGAATATCTATCATTTCCCTGTTTTTTCTTCTGCTTTTCTTCTTATTTTTCTCTTTTCCATTTTTTCCACACATAAAAAAACACCCCCTGACGTATCAGGGGGTGTTTCGAATAATGAGCTGGCGATGACTTACTCTCACATGGGTAACCCCACACTACCATCAGCGCTAAGAGGTTTCACTTCTGAGTTCGGGAAGGGATCAGGTGGTTCACTCTTGCT
>NZ_VPBO01000032.1:0-31122 GCF_013418655.1 Acinetobacter sp. YH12128
CACGTTTCAGTTTTTGCCAGACTTTACGTACACCATACCGACCTGAACTTTCCTTCCAAATTCGTTTAATCTCCTCAGCATGATGCAAGTCATGTAAATCTCGCTTTGCTCGATGTTCTGGATTTTCACAGAGATCTAGAGTCCGGTAATAGGTTGAAGGTGCGATCGGTAAAATTCTACAAATCGCCTCGACTCCGTACAGCTCTTTATTATTATGGATAAAATCCACCATTATTTGTGTGGGCGGTCGAGCTCCGCCTGGGCGAAAAAAGCGGCTGCTTTACGTAGAATTTCATTGGCGCGTTGCAGTTCTTTATTTTCGCGTTCGAGTTGTTTGATACGTTCTTGGTCTGAAAGCTGCTGTACTTTAACTGGATTTTGTTTATCTAAATATTTTTGATACCAAACACGTAGTGTTTCAGGAGTACAACCCTTGCGCAGTATACTGCTCAGGGAGCAATAGCGGTGATCGCAGCCCAATTCGATGGATAATCTTTCTCGGATTCAATCAATAATTGAACCGCTCTTTCTCTGATTTCAGGGGTATATTTTACTTTTTTCATCGGGACATTCTCTCAGAAAGCTTGGTCTCCGACAAACCCGGTACGGTTCAAAAATCTTCCATTGATTTATTTATATCTGTTAAACCAGTCGCATTATGAAATGTAATATAAGTAGAAATTTCAGTATAAATGGTCATGATCTTTTCTAAATTTGAATATCTAAGCGTCTTCATTAATCAACCTTATTGATTATTAGTTTCTTCTTTTAAAGCTCTTTGTACTGTTGCTATCCCTACTTTAAACTTTTCTGCAACACCTCTAAATGTTGAATTTTCTTCAGCCATTGCTTTTCGTATTTCAACATAGTCAACCTTCCGCTTTCTTCCCTTATATAAGCCCTTCGCTTTGGCTTTTGCAATTCCTTCCTTTTGACGCTCACGGATCATGGAGCGTTCAAACTCTGCAAATGCAGCAAGCATCTGAAACATGAGTTTATTTATTGCCGATTGTGCTACATCATGACTGAAGGTCAAATTCTCTTTATGAAAAATAATGGTTATACCACGATCATTCAGACTATTCACAATTTCGTTCAGATCATTTGTATTACGTGCCAGACGATCAATACTATGAACATGCACCGTATCACCTTCACGCAGATAGTCGAGCATTGCATTTAACTGAGGACGTTCACGGCTACCACCGCTTGCCTTTTCAGTAAAGGTCTTATCCAGGCTGATTCCATCTAATTGACGTTCAGTATTTTGTTCAGTTGAACTGACTCGAATATATCCGACCTGATTAGGCATTCTGTACCGTTAGAGTTTAGATAATTAAATACATATTGTACCGAAATTAAATATTAAGTCTATAAATACGGTTTTTGAGTTGCTTTTTAAGACTTTATTTTGTTCCGTTAGGCTATACTTTAAAGTTACACAAAACATCTATATGAAGACTAAAGTCCAAATTAGTGTTTATGTTGGTTCAATGTATTACATTTCGTATTTTCTATTTGTAACGTAATTTCAGTAATATTATGATTATGTTTTAGAACTTCTAAGGCCTTTTGATAGAGTTGATCTGTATTGCTATTCGGAGCAACCAAATGAGCAGTTAAATGAATATTTCTTGAGGATATAGCCCAGACTTTCAACTGATGAATCCCTTCAACGCCCTCTAGCTTCAATAAATCATTTCTTAACGACTCAATATCAATCTCATCAGGAACTCCTTCAAGCAGAATATGAATACTTTGTTTTAATAAAATCCAAGTTCGAGGTAAGACCCAGAAGCCAATTAACACAGCGATTACGGTATCAACCCACATCCACTGGGTAAAATAAATAACTATTCCTCCGATAATCACGCCTATCGATCCTAGAGCATCACTAAGAACTTCTAAATATGCACCTTTTATATTTAGACTTCCTTCAGCACTAGCAGAAAGGATTTTCATTGAAATCAAATTTATGACCAAACCAATGACCGCGACAATCATCATTCCAACACTTTGAATTTCAGCAGGATTCGTAAAACGTTGATAAGCTTCATATACAATATATATTGCTACCACAAAAAGCATCACCGCATTAAACAGAGCCGCTAAAATTTCAAATCGCTGATAGCCAAAAGTTCTTTTATCATCTGCGGCTTTTTTACCAATTTTGATAGCGGCAAGAGCAATAGCTAAAGCGGCTACATCAGTAAACATATGAGCTGCATCAGATAACAAAGCCAAACTTTGGGTAATAAAAGCAGCGACAACTTCTACTATTAAAAAAGTAGTCGTTAAACCTAAGGCAACCATTAACTTCTTACTATTTTCTTCAGTAACAACCGCATGGCTATGATCATGATGTTCTGACATAAAATATTTTCCTTATTCTATTTATGATGAGCAGAGATATTGGATAACAGCCAATATCTCTGCTGTAAATCGACTAATCTATTGGATTAAGAAACTTTCTTTTCATTTATCCAACGATAAAGCACGGGTAACAGCACCAAAGTTAGTAATGTTGAAGAGATAATCCCGCCAATCACTACGGTTGCCAGTGGCCGTTGAACCTCAGCCCCTGTTCCGGTTGCCAGCGCCATTGGTACAAAACCCAGTGAAGCCACACAAGCTGTCATCAACACTGGTCTTAAGCGCAAAATAGCCCCTTGCCACACGGCTTTATGCACTGGATATTTGTCCCTTAATTCCTTAATAAAGGTCAGCATTACCAGTCCATTGAGGACTGCAACACCAGATAAGGCAATAAAGCCAATTCCAGCTGACATCGATAATGGAATATCCCTTAGCCAAAGGAACAGCACACCACCGGTCAAGGCAAAGGGTACCCCGGTAAAGACCAATAGACTTTCTTTGACATTGTGAAAGACCGCCATCAGTAAAATAAAGATAGTGATTAAAGCCAGTGGAATCACGATTTGCATCCGTGCTTTGGCTGAAGCCAAATTTTCAAACTGACCGCCATATTCTATCCAATAACCACTTGGCAAAGTGTATGCTTTGAGCTGTGTCTGTACATCAGAAACAAAAGACCCTAAATCACGCCCTTCAACATTCGTTGTAACCACAACTCGGCGTTTACCATTTTCTCGACTGACTTGGTTGATTCCTTCAATGGTCGAGACTTGCGCGACATCCGACAATAAAATACTGCCACCATTTGGAAGCTGAATAGGTAACTGGGAAACAGATGCGACACTACGGTCTTGCTCTCCAAGACGGATAACAAAATCAAAACGACGATCGCCTTCTAAAATCTCTCCCACGCTTTGTCCACCAATACTTGCAGCCACCACATCCTGAATAGATTTCACACTCAAGCCATACTGGGCAGCTAAAGCTTTATCAATCTCTACATTGAGTAAAGGCAGACCCGAAGTTTGTTCAACTTTCACCGCACTGCTACCTGCGACTTGCTGAATGATTTTCGCGATTTTTGCAGCCTCAGTATTCAAAACCTGCATGTCATCACCAAAAACCTTCACCCCCACATCACTGCGTATACCTGAAATCAGTTCATTAAAACGTAGCTCAATAGGCTGAGAAAACTCACTGTTATTGCCGGGAATTGTCGCAAGATAAGCTTCCATTCGGGTTCGAAGTGCATCTAGGCTTTCTTTTGAATCTGGCCATTCCTCACGTGGTTTCAGCATGATATAACCATCGGAAATATTCGGTGGCATCACATCTGTCGCCACTTCAGCAGTCCCGGTACGGGCAAATATAGCTTTAATTTCGGGAAAGTTTTTCAGTAAAAGCTTTTCGGTATTTTCCTGAATACGTAAAGACTCTTCCAAGCCTGTGCTTGGAGAACGTAATTGCTGTACCGCAAAATCACCTTCACTCAGCTGGGGTGCAAACTCACTGCCAATCTTCGTGCTGAGCAGACCCGTAATGACCAGGAGACAAATGGCAAAAGTTAAAACCACCGCTTTGTAATGATAGGCTCCATCCAATATCTGTTGATATCGGGTTTTGAGCCAGATCATCCAACGGCTTTCCGTTTCTTTGATCTCCCCTTTAACCCATAAAGCAACTGCAGCGGGCACAAAGGTGATCGATAAAATAATAGCTGCCACCAGTGCGAGAACAACGGTTAAAGCCATCGGATGAAATAGTTTTGCTTCTACACCACTTAAAGCAAAAATCGGCAAATACACCACCAAAATAATAAGCTGACCAAAAATAAGAGGACGACGTGCTTGGCGGGCAGCCAGAAAAACTTCCTTAAAGCGTTCACTTTGTGTGAGAGGTCGTTTTAACAGTTGCTGTGTATGGGCTAAACGCCGGATACAGTTTTCGACAATCACCACAGCACCATCGACAATGATGCCGAAATCGAGTGCACCTAAACTCATCAGATTGGCACTGATATTTTTCTGTGCCATCCCGGTTAAGGTAAACAGCATAGAGAGTGGAATGACACAGGCAGTAATCAAGGCAGCACGGATATTCCCTAAAAACAGGAACAGAATGATGATGACCAGGATTGCTCCCTCTACCAAGTTTTTCTGAACGGTTTTAATCGCCTTCTCAACCAAGGTAGTACGGTCGTACACCGGTTCAATCACTACCCCTTTAGGCAAACTATTCTGAATATCTTGAAGCTTGGCATCCACAGCTTTAGAAACAGTCCGGCTATTTCCACCCATCGCCATCATGGCAATCCCTAAAACGGTTTCTTTGCCGTTATAGGTTGCCCCACCGGTTCTTAAATCATGCCCAATAGAGACTTGCGCAATATCACCAACCCGAATTGGGCTGCCATTTGGGCTACCCAGCATGGTGTTCTCAATATCAGAAAGCCCATTGAATGTACCCGGTACACGTACCGTCAGTTGCTGACCATTGTCTTCAATATAACCTGCACCTCGGTTCTCATTATTTTGCGCTAAAGCCTGTTGCAGTTGTTCTAATGAGATATTCAGTTGCTGCATCCGGTTTAAATCGGGAGAGACCACATAGGTTTTTTCAAAACCACCAATACTGTTGACCTCTGCAACTCCCTTAACACGTTGCAGTTGAGGACGCACAATCCAGTCCTGAATCTCACGCAAATCCATCGGCGTGTATGCAGTTCCATCCGGCTTTTTCGCATTCGGATCTGCCTTCAGTACCCATTGATAAATCTCACCGAGACCCGTAGAAACGGGGGACATCGTCGGTGCGATTTGTGCAGGCAACTCAGATTGCGCCTCCTGTATCCGTTGGTTAATCTGCTGACGGGCCCAATAAATATCAGTCCCATCTTTAAAGACAATGGTGACTTGAGAGAGTCCATAACGGGATATGGAACGGGTAAGCTCCAGATCCGGAATGCCAGCCATGGCATTTTCAATGGGATAGGTAATCCGCTGTTCGACTTCAAGCGCAGTAAAACCCTTGGCTTGAGTATTAATCTGGACTTGGGTATTGGTAATATCGGGTACAGCATCAATCGGGAGTTTCTGATAGCTATACACCCCGACCGCAATCCAGGTACAGACAAAGAGCAACACCCAAATCGCATTTTGTATGGAAAACTGAATGATTCGTTCGAATAAACCTTCTGGTTTTGGCAGATCAGAATTAATGTTCATGGCCTGCCTCGTCTTTTTCTAATTCAGATTTCAACAAGAAACTGCCTTGAGCGATATACTTCTGCCCTTCAGTCAGCCCAGAAATCACTTCAAGCCATTGTCCATCACTTGAAGCCTGCCCCAATTGCACTTTCTGTGCTTTTAAGTGGACTTGACCTTTTTGTTCTGAATCTACGATGAAAATACTGTCTTCACCTTCAATACTTTGCAGCGCAGACTTTTGAATCCGAAGGGCTGATTTTGCTGTAGCTTCCGGAATCAACACTCTCACTAACACATTAGAACGCAACTCAGTAGCTTGCGCATCGAGTTTTGCGCGCACCACCAGACGCCCTGTTTGTACATCTGCCTGAGAGGTTAAGCTTTGTACAGTAGCTTTATAGATTTGATCTGAATCATTCACTTTAAAGTCAATTTTTTGCCCGGCTTGCAGTTGACCTGAGAATTGATTCGGCAAATTAAACTCAAGCCATAAATCTTTCAGCTGTTCAATGACAAAGAGCTGATTAGCCAGTTGCACATTTTCACCGACCACAATATCTTTTTGACTGATCACCCCAGAGATCGGTGCTTTAATCAGAAAACGCCCATTGTTATTGCCACTTGCACCTAATGCATTTAAACGTGCTTGTGAGGACTGGACAGTAATCTGCGCTTGACGGTAGGCATTTTCGGCACGCTGGTAATCCTGTTTGGCAGAAATCCCCTGTGACCAGAGTTGCTGTTCGCGCTGGTAATCTTTACGGGCCAAATCCAGATTCACCTGTGCCATACGCAGATTTGCCTGTTGGTCGATCAGTTCAGGCACGATTAGTACAGCCAGCGTTTGTCCTTTTTGCACGCTCTGTCCTAAAGCCACATTGACCTGCTCGACATGACCACTAAAATTAGGCGATATATGCGCTTGTTGATCGGTATTCACCACCAATTTACCTGGCAGGGTTGTCAGCTTTTCAACCAATCCTGTGGATGCAACAGCAACTTTTAAACCTTGTTCAACCATTTGTTGGCTGGTCAGTTGTATTTCGCCTTCTTCAGCATGTCCTTCTTCAGAACTATCTTCATCAGAATGTTCGGCATTTCCCTCATCATGACCATGCCCCTCAGATTCAGTTTTTTTTGAACTTAACCAAATAACCAGACTGACCAAGACCGTAATCAGAATCAAAATTGCAATCATGAGAGACTGGGATATTTTTCCGTTTTGCTTGGCGTTCATTTTATCGTGCTCCCCCATTGATTAAATTTTGCGATGCTTCGACTGCCTTTTTATTCAGTTGTGTATAGGCATCCGAACGGCTAATTTCTTCATAACTTGTGCCAATACTGAGTGCCTCAGCTGCGAGGGCAGTTTGCCAAGCTTGACGTAGAATTTGTAATTGACCCAATCGAAGATTCTGCAGTTGGGTGGTTGCTTGCTGAACGTCGGTAATGGACAGTTTCCCTGCCTGAAACCCTTGTAAAGTACGGCTCTGAACTTTGGTCGCCAAAGTAACTTGTGCTGTTGTGGCATCGAACTGGCTACGTAAACCTTTGAGCTGATGCATGCTGTTGGCAATATTGAGTATTTGTTGCTTCAGCTCACGCTGCTGCTGTTGGTTCAGCAATATTTGCTGTTGCTGGACCATCGGGATCGCATATTGCTGGCGGTTGAAAATATTCAGTGGAATAGCCACGCCGATTGCCAAAGTCGTATCGTTGCTTTCATTAGGGGTTTTGCTACGTTTCATGCCTACATTTAAAGTCGGATTGGGACGTGCCTGAATTCTTAAATTTTCAATTTGATGATCCGATTGCTGAATGTTCAAGGCATAGAATTTTTCTAGCCACCCTTCAGCAATATACCGTTGCACAGTTTGGAGACTTTGCTCTGGCCAAGGGATAGCGGTTTTATTCAATTGAAGATGTGAAGATGTTTCTCCCCCCCACAAATTAGACAGCTGACGACCGGCAGCTTGTTTATTCAGCATCGCTTGCTGATAAAGTCGTTGGATTTCTAGCGCTTCAATTTGGGTACGCTCAAAATCAACCAGGGCAATACTGCCTGCCTGATAGCGTTTCTGGGCACTGTCCAGATTGGCTTTACTTGTTTTTAACTGTACTGAATAAGCAGACTGCTCAACCTCAGCAAGTGCAAATTGCGACCATGCAAATTTAACAATCAGTTGGCTTTGTGCCTTCCATAATTGCTGTTGCAATTGGATTTGTTGATTCGAGGTATTGGCAATCACCCGGTTCAGCTTACGCTGACCAAATAGATCTAGAGGTTGACTAACGCCAACATTGAATTCCTGTTCTTGACCTGAGCCAAAGCCAGACTGTTCTAAACTTATACTTGGATTCTGCCATAACCGACTTTGCTGAATATTCAATTCAGATATTTGCTGAACTTGTTGCCACAGCTTGTCTTGAGTCTGGTAACTTTGTACTTTTGCTAAAGCAGATTCAAAGCTGGTAACGTTTTCAGCATAGCTATATTGCATAGCCGCTGCACATATACAAGCAACCAAGCTATGACGCAAGAGTATAATTGATTGTGAAGACATGATTTTTCCCACTTATTTAAATAATAAAAGTGGTGGGAATGTTTTAGGCTACCCCACCATGAGCGGGGAAAATTTGGGAGGTGGGCTTTGTTGAAACAGGTCAGGAGCCTGATAGCTGTTTTTCCAATGAAATTGTGGATTCACTTTAACTTCAGAGCTTGGATGAAACACATCTACTTTTTCATTTTGTACAATCAAATGCGTCATCGATGGTAGATGATCTTGATGATCTTCACCGATTTCTAAATCGCTACTGAATGTTTTTATGTTTTCTGACTGTCCATTATGATCGTGTTGACGACTATCGCTGGCACACAAGGTATTTTGGTGATGACCAAAATGATAACTCTGCTGTGATTGAGGCTGTTGTTCATGGACACAAAAGGCCGCCGCCACATTCCAAAAGCTTTGGAACATGAACAATCCAACCAAGACTGTAATCCATGTAGTAGAACGCATCATCATAACAATCGAAAAATTTGTACCAAGTATAAGGCTTAGAGCCACTCCAAGGTCAAGCTTAATAAATTAAATTAAACATTCAATGAACACTGAATAGCCGGCACTTTTGCAAATTTACCTTGTCTCTATAAGCTCACATCAATTTCAGGTAAGAATAACAATAGATAGTGAACCGTACCGGGTTTGTCGGAGACTTTTTATTTAAGTTAGGCCACCTGACCTAACGGGTTAATCTTATCATTGTACATTGCTTCAAACTCAAAAGGCGATACATTGTCAACGGCATTCTAAAATTGACCCCTTTTACCTTACAAATGGCAAAGTAAAATTGCCCCCTGAAATCAGAGAAAGAGCGGTTCAATTATTGATTGAATCTGAAAAAGATTATCCTTCTACTTGGGCAGCAATCACAGCTATTGATCCTAAAATCGGTTGTACTCCTGAAACATTGCGTGTTTGGTATCAAAAATATTTAGATCAACAAAATCCTGTCAAAGTACAACAGATATCTGATCAAGAAAAAATGAAGGGTAATCCCCCCTAAAATACTAGCTCTTTAAAAGAGGCAGTATTATGCTTTTACAACATGGTGTTTAACTTGAGAAACTGAATTTAAAACAATCTACTGTAACTCTTCCAGACAGATATGAAATTAATCCACCCCTAGCCCCTTAAACACAGCATCTACCGGATCTGCATAAAAGCTGGTCTGGAACTTGGTAAACAGTTCCACAGGAATCGTTGGGATATCTGCCGCACTACTCATTGGCAAAGCAACCTTCTTGGCACCCGCATCAAAAGCAACTTGCAGACATTCGGCAATACTTTCCACCGGTGTCACTGAACCACCCAAGCTCATATCACCCAGTACCACCATCTGACTTTGTACCGATCGTCCTAACAGGCCAGAAGCAAAAGCCACTAAACTTGGCAGAGCAAGATGGCTGAGCGGGCCGGTATTCTGTAATTCAACCACATGTAAGTGGAAGTCATGTTCCATCACCTTACTACCACCCGATATTCTGGATGCATTGGCCTTGAAGTAGTCAAATGCGATCTTGACCTGCTCCTTGGCACTGCTTGAATTCCATAAGCCTGACGTCGCCAGCTTTCCTGAACCTTTGGTGACTTGAAGTTCTAAGCGGTATAACCCCGGCATGCCTTTATTACTGAGCCCGATGGTATATAAGAAACCTGGCTTGGCTGGACCTTCTGGAATCAGTCCGCCACCACCCTGCTCTTTTACCGATACAAAATGTTCTTCTAAGGTGTCATTGTCGATATAGCTGAAATGCACATCATAGAATTCCATCCCTCCAATTTTCTTCAGCTGTTCTTTGACCCGACGGCGCACCTGCAGTGCATATTCCAGGCATTGCCGTACATCTTCTTTGTTAAACTGACCATGTGGGTAGAGCAGCTTCATCAATCCGGAAACCGTCTTGCGAACGGCAATCACATCGCGCTGATTCAGGTTGTTGCCGAGCTTAAAGTACTTCTCAATGGCATCCGCAAAACTACGCTTACGCATTTCCCGGAAGAATTCAGCCAGATAATCAACGATTAGACCATAACGGTTAGTAAAGAATTCCGGACGCATTTTTGGAATTTCCCAACCCGGGATATAGGCATGAAAGCGATCAAAGAATGCTGAATCGATCATTGCTTCAGGAAAAGGAGCCAATAAGTGGCTAGTCTTCACCAAGGATTCAACACTTTGGTTAATATTACCCACAAAAACCATTGAAGCAGATGCTTCCATCTGTTCCCGGCCACGGGCAAAAGATCCCGATGCCATGTAGTCTTTCATGATCTGCACGCCATCTTTGTCCTTAAAGGAAATACCGGCGACTTCATCAAAAGCCACTACATCCCATAACCCCACCAGACCAATACGGCGGCTACTCATGTTATAGAACAGATTGGCGACAGTCGTTTGCCCACCCGAGACTAAAATACTGTTCGGTGAACACTCTTTGTAAATATGGCTTTTACCGGTACCGCGTGGCCCCAGCTCACAGACGTTATAGTTGTTTTCGACAAAAGGAATCATGCGTGCCAACAAGTGCCATTGCACCTCCTCTTTTAAGGAAGCCGGCTCCATACCGATCGAACGGATTAAACTCTCGCGCCACTGATCAGTGGTTAACGCTGCTCGTCCATTGAATAGCTCCTCCATATTCATATTGGGCATCTGAATCGGCTTGAGTAAGCTCACGCCAAATGGAGAACAGGTCTGCCCTTCATCAAAGTAGTAGCTAAGGGTGGCGATGACCCAAATTCCACCAACCAGCAGCTTTTCATACTCTTTGACGATGCCTGCCGAGATCTCGGCATCTTTGATACCTAGATTACTAAAGGAGGCTTCGTATTTGTCCTTACGCTCATTAAGCTTCACCGTGACCCGATCAATGACTTTATAACTGCCACGTTCACGGACCAGGGATTTCACCTTCTCGGCTTCATCCGGTCGGACATAATTCTCAGCCAGTACGGTCTTTACGTTACGTAGTCCCTGTTCAATGATCTCTGGGTCATCCGAGGCACAGTACATCCCCAGCAGGTATTCGAGTACATAGACAGGGACATTGGCCCCTTCTTTAATCAGTTTGGTCAGATCCTTACGTACCACCCGCCCGGCAAAGTGTTCATTCAGCAACTGATCCAGTTCTTTATCGTTAGCCAATTCCATATACGCCACGCTCTATCGTTAATTCGTTATCAGAAGAAGTCATCAGTAAATGCCAGATCAATGGTGACCTTATAGCGTTCCATTTCGATATTCAGGTCTTTGTCCTTCAGCACTAAAAAGTAATCTTTCTTACGGTCAAAATCAGTGCCAGACAATGACAATCTGACCTGTTTGACCCGATCGGCAACAGAATCGGTAGTGCTATCAAAAGTCAAAGTTTCTTCACTGGAAACTTTAAGATCCCCATCATAAATGGCAATGGATAAAGTCACTGGCATGACCAGCTCACTGACAGCTTCGGTTTGCATCAAATCAAACTTCTGGATGTTACTGACCATCTTCAAGGTAGATTTGGTAGAAATAACACCGACTTTACGCTTGGTTCGTTGTCCAGCCTTTTCACCACGTAGCTGTTTTACCATCAGTACCGGCACCACAATTTCCTGAGGCATGATGCCGCCATGCACGAAACGTGAGCCTCCTACAAAATGGAAACGGTTCGCCCCTTTTGGAATCCAGAAATCAGTCGCAGATAATGTGCCTGCCGTAGCTTGGGTTGAGCCTTTCCAGGCTTCCTTGCTCTCTGGTAAACCATGCCCAATCACATAGCGTTTTTTGCTCTTCAATGTATTGGCAGGTTTTTCAGTCAAGCTTGAACGATCCGCAGATTCCAGTTTACTTTGCTGGAACAGGAAGCCATGGTCGGCTGTAATCAACAGGGTAGAAATATTGAAGTGCATTAAGATTTTGCGGCTGAGTTCGGTCAGCTCTTCAATGGCATGTTCTACCGCCATAAAGGTTTCTGATTCTGTCGAGGCGCTGTCACCGCGTGCATCAATCACGTTGTGATAAACGTAAATCAGCTCATGGTCTTTCAGCGCTTCACGGCCTTCATCACGCGACCAGCCTTTTACCATTTCAGCGGTGACTGCCAGACCATTATAGGCCGCCAGAATTTTGGATCGTGCTGCAGTCCCTTTGCTGGACTGCCCATCTACTAAAACATCATCCCCTGCGGCCTCTTTGTACTCCAAAGTCTGATGCGGCAATAACGAGGCCATGCCAAGTGTGGTGTAACTTGGGACAACGCCCAGCTGTGAAGACAAGGTCGCTTCGGAATAACGCTTTTCATTAATACGATCACGCAGCTCTACCGCAGCTTCATAGCGAAAAGCATCACTGATAATTACCACAATACGGCGTTTCGTTGCAGAACTGAGTAAGGGTCTGACGTGAATATCGTAGAAGTTCTGCTGGTTTGGGATATCTGCCATTTTCCAGACATTCAAGCGTTGCTCAGCTTCAATCCGCTCTCCCCAGTTTCGTGCCAAGTGGTCAATAAACCAGTAGGAATAGCAATTTTCGACTTCTTCATCGAGTTTTTTCAGGATATCGACATGAGCGCGTTGAGAAGCAGCACTGTAGTGGCGGTAGGCCAGATCAAAGCGATACAGCTCCTGCTTGTAGGCTTTATACAAAGCTTCGCTGGAGTCGAAATAAAACCCGGAATCAAACTGCTGTCGCAGGCTGAACAGCTCAATCGCTGCCTGCAACGCTGTATAGACGGTACGGTATTTACGGCGGGTTGCATCGTCCTTATGCTTGGACGCCCAATAGCCATCCAGACGGGTAGAAATAATCGTTCTGAAATGTTCCAGTTCAGCTTTGGCTGCTGCGGGGATATGACTGGCCAAATCAACAATGATCTTTTGTTCAATCACTTCAAAGGTCATGACATCGAGCAGCTGCTCCAGATCAAAAGCCCCGACCTTTTCTTGGATCCGCAGTGCATTGGCCACGCTCTGGGAGAGTGTATCGAAGGTTGGGTAGTATTTAGAACTGTCTCTCCAGCGCGACAAAAAGGCTCTAGCCGTCGCACGGGAGCTGACGGATGACATCACCAGTTCCTGAGCCCATACCGGTACATCGCCCAAGCTTTCACAGAAACCTGTAGTCATCAAACGGATAAAGAACGTACCGAGCTTGAATGGCACTTCCCCATTCAATTCTTCAACCGATGCTGGATAACCAATTTCCGCCTGTAATGCGGTGACTAAAGCTGGCACCAGTTGGAACTTTTCCAGTTCAGCAAAGGAGTCTGGATTGACTTCCAGACTCAGATTCTGCTGTACCATTTCATCTGCCAGTGCCAGAACGATATGCATAAGTTCGGCACTGTCAGCCTTGACCACAGCCGCAATCATGGCCATATCCAGATCCTGTTCATCTGCATCAGACTGGATATAGCGTTTCAATGTACTCAGACGGGCTTTGGCTTTGAGGAACTCTTCACGTTTGGCCAGATGTTCTCTTAAACTTTGTTGTTGTAAACCGAGCTCATTGAAAATAATCGAGAAACGATCGGCATAGAAGCTGCGTGAATACAGCTTGATGTCCAGTAACCAGTCTTTTTCGGTTTCAGGCTCAGGGCTTGGGAAATACAGCAAGTATTTACCCTGCTGATCCTCAAGTTCCAGTTTAAGCTTAATCGCAAGGCTGGATTCTTCTGCCATATTCAGAATCTGGACATCATTTAGCTCTAGGGCTTTGATTTCTTCAGTAAATGACTGTTCTGCATCGTACCAAAAGACAATTCGATGCTGTTCAGTATAAAAGGCTTGTTCCAGGCCTTGTTGAAGTTGACTTAAGTTCATGCAACCACCTCTGCATGATCTAGTGTGGAAGAAAAGCTATTCATTATTTCTCCCCCGTCACAGCTTTCACTTCAGCCAACAAGTCCCCAAACTTGCCATAGTTCACTTTCACCCCATCATCTAGATCCAGTGAAATACGCTGATCGGCATAGTGACGCAGCTTTTCCTCAAAGGTACTGAGTTCAGCTTGTTGCTTATGCAAATCTTGCAGTTTTTTCTCGATACGTTTGATTTCAGCCGCAGAGTCACTACTTTCTTTTGCTGTTTCTAGAGAATTAGCATAAGCAGCCATTTTGGAAATCAGTGGCATGACGTATTCAGTACGCATACGCGCCAAGGTGCTTTCGTTATAGCGGTGCAAATACACCAACGCCTGGAAAGCGCCTTGTTTACCACTGCTAAATAACCAGTAGATCGGACGCTTTTTATAGGTTTGCATGTGGTCTTTATAGAATTTACTAGCAAGATAACGGCGAATGGTGTCTTCAGCGGTTTCACTAGCTTTTTTATCCAAGCTTTCTGCCAACCACAGCATATTAGCGTCTAGTGTGTCTTTACCCCACACTGCAGTTAAGAACTCTTGGATACGGTGTGTAGCATCATCTTCAAACCAGTGCATTTCGGTGAGTGGAATAATACCGTCAGCATCGGCTGGGAATGTCTGATAACGACTAGGATCAAAGTCTTGATTGCCTGCATGGGCATAGATCAAGCCAGGTTCATCTAGGCTATAGCGTCCCATCATGCAACCAAGTGCATAAGAAACTAAACGCTGGCTGTCTTTTTCACGGTCGGCACGGGTTAGGGTGATTTGTTCATCGGGTACATCAGGCGTCAGTTCGTCCTGTAAACCATAAGCATCAATAAATAGCTTATTGTTTTCTTCTTCTAAGCGTTTCATCTCAGCCACGGCGTCAGCATTTTGCTGTTGCCAGGTGTTAAAAGCTTGTTCGAGGTTTAGCTGCCCCGTACGGATAATTGGGTTTTGAGTAAAGTCCCATGAAGTTTCATAGGAGTCCCAATCCGATCTAGATATATCAACCAGAGACTGGATAACTTTATTTATAGGAATTGAATCAAATTTCACTACTGGCAATTTACCAATATGCCCTGCTTCATAATTTAACGTTGGACTTATGATGTTTAAAAGGCTTATAGCTATTTTAGAATTCATAAAACCTAAAAATACATCTAAATGTTCATTCGAAAATAAAGCTTTCCCTCCGCTTCCAAAAATAGAATTCGTCATTTTTCTCATTGAAGGAAGGCTACTTGATATTCCAGACCAAGTAACACCTGTTTTAAAATAAAATTCTGGACTTACTATTCGACCTCCAGCTGCCCCTTTTGTTTTTTCTCTTATATCACGACCATTATTTTTCCAATTTACCACATACACCTCATTACCAGCCCATTTTCTAAAATCTCCCCCTTTAACAAATGGAAACCACATATAGTCACTATCTTGAGTATTAATAATGCTGGTAATACCAAATCCAATTTTTAAATATGAAACCTCAAACCAGAATCTTAAAAATTGATTATTGTCTGTAGTTGATAGGCCACTTTTAGGTTCTGCAACATCATCCACATATTTTCCTAATATAAAAATTTCTCTTACCTTTTCACTCACCCAATAAGCCACAGGACTACCTGGAATTTTCTTAAAGTCATCTTGAATCGTTGAATCAAAGCGATTTAGTCCTGCTTTTAATTCATTTTCTTTTTGATCCTGCTCTGTATCCACTAACCTAAAAAATACGGGCTTGAACCCATTTAGATGTTTACCTTGCATCACAAATGCAGTCGCTTGTACCACCTCTCCTGAGATTTCAGGGAATGCTCTTGCACCTAAATGTGCCATAGTTTGAATCGTGCGATCTTGTAACAGCTTTTCACGCATCGCCTCATAAGAGGATAAGAACATCCAGCTTTGCATAGCGACCATGCTGTTAAAGCCATTGTCCTTACACCATACAAATCCACGCTCAATAAACATGGCAAACAGGTCTGACTTGCTGTCAGGGAATTTTTTCTTCGCAAAATCTTTAAGTGCTGTATTCATGCCCTTACCGCCCATATACGGCGGGTTTGCAATTACTGCATCATATTGTTTAGCCAGTAATATAGCTTGTTGTACTAAAGGCAATAACTCTTGTGCTGACTGCTGTGCAAAAATATCTCCTGATTCTAATGCTGTATTCAGCTTGGTTTCTAAGTCAGGTAGTTTCTTCGCAAATGCTGCAGGAATTTGAATTAAAGAACCAAAGGTCGAAGAGTGTTCAAATAAACCCAGTAACTCTTTTAAATCTGCCTGTGCAATACCGGTATTTGCCAAGTCCTGACTGAATGCGTCTAAACGTTCAGGTTGGCTGTCTTGCAACGCAATAATATTCAGCTTCGGTGGATTGCTAAATAAACGGCGGTCGTCCTCACGCGCTTTCATTAACAATGCAAAACTAGCTAATTGTGCTGCACGGGTATCAATATCAATGCCGTACAGGTTGTTTTCCAGAATCAAACGTGGAATATCTCGGCTGCGGTAGCCACGTTCTAAATAAATCGCTTTTAAGCAATCATAGGCTTCCACCAGAATATGCCCCGAACCACAGGCCGGATCCAACACCGTAATACTTTCTGGGTTTAAGCTATCGCCATCTTCACTGATCCGCACATCAATCAGCTGTTTCAGCTGTGCATTGACTTCATCGGTCTGTTCCGCCGGCTGAATATAGTATTCCCATGCGCTGGCCAGGGTACTTTCCGGCTGTGCCATCATCCATAAACGACCGACACTATTCTGCACCAGATACTTCACAATCCAGTTTGGGGTGAAGAGTTGCGTCGCGGCAGGAATGTCCTCACTCTTGACAACTTTACCAATCACTTGATCTTTCTTTTCAGAAATATAGAACTGATACAACCAGCCAATAATCTGCACATCATTCCAATCTTCTTCTGGAATACTGCTCACCAAATCACGGATCAAAGAATCGGTTTTGGTTAAATTGTCAGGTAATAACAGTTCTGACTCATCAGAAACCTGTTCAAATAGGAGTGGCATCACCTGATTCAACGCATGACATTGAGCCAGTAATAGCTCCCGATACAGCTCTTCGTCTTTATTGCCATCTAGCTTGAGATCAGCCACACGGCTGGCATCTAAATTCGGTAGCTCAATGTCCAGACATTCTTCCAGAATTTGTGGCAAGCCTGCACTGCCATCGGCACTACTGAGTACACGGCGACCATGATCCAGTAAGCCTTTGCATTCCATATAACGAATCGCGCAGAGACGGTTAAACCAGCTGTAAGCGATATAATCAATCGTCTGCTCAAAACTGCTGGTTTGAATGCGTTTGATCAGCTTGTCACGTGGTTTCATGACTGATAGCGGAAAAACCTGATCGCCAATCAGCAGCAAGTCGCCTTTCTGTTCAGCCGGTAAAATGCGGTCTGCGGTGATGCCATATTTGGCGGCCTGCTTGCGCATCGCTGCGATAAAATCATTTCGTGCTTGCGGTGCGTATTTTTTAATATTACTGGTATTCATCTTTAAACCTTTAATCAATGACTGATGCCGATATCCCTAAGCCCTGTTAGCGGATACGCACACGCTTTTTGTCACTCACGATTTTTTTCAATTCAGCTTTGAGTGCGTCTACAAACTGATCCACTGATTCTTCTGTTTCCAGATAGACACTACTGGAGCTTTTGCTGTAAATGCTGGCGACATCGACTTCCACCACCGGTTTCGGTGGCACTACGGCTATCGCAGGCTGTACCGGACTCGCAGCAGGTGCTGATGTAGCTGGGCTGGAGGTGGTTGCAGTGTTGGTTACACTCTCGGCTTTGCGCTGAGCCAGTTGTGCCGCTTTGGCCTGTCGCTGGATTTCCGCCTGAACTTCGCTTTCCAACTCATACAAGGCTTCATCAAAACGCTCGACGGCGGTTTGGGTTTGCAGCATATAAATGGTGGACAGGCTAGTTTCCACTTCAATATCCGCTTTGAGCAATTGCAGCGGACGCAGTAGCTTGTTACTCAGCTCAGCTGTAGCAATGCCGCTGTTCTTGATTTCAGCTTCCAGCTGTTTGATCTTGTCATCCAGCTGCTCTAGCGCCTGACTGCGTTTTTCAGTTAGTAAGCGTTGATTGACACTTTCCACGGTGCGAACCAAATCAGCAACTTTATTTAACAGGCCATAGGGAGATTCAAGGGTGGAAATACGATGTAATTCAGACAGGGCTTTTTTTGCCACATCATCACTGCCCAACGCCTGTTTGTTTTTCTCAAAATGACGTAAGGCCTGTTGCAGTTGCTGCCAGCTCGGCATCTGGTTAGTGAAGAACTCATGAATATCACGATAATCTTCTTCCAGATCCAGATAGTCGTCCTTGTTCTCGACCACGGCCTTAAAGAAATCAAAGCTGTCGCTATTCGCCAGCAGACGTTCCAAAGTCAGAATCGACTTTTCAATCACTTTCTTGCCTGGGAACTGCCCGACATCAGTTTTACTCTTATACGACTTAAAGTTGGCTAACCAGTTTTTAAAATGTTGGGTATAGAATTCAAATAGCTCTTTTTCTGTCGCTGGTCCCATGGCCGAGAATAGGTCTTGGGTGAGTTGGCGTGCCTGTTTCAACACCTGATCATCAGTCTGGCGTTTTTTAATGATCGACACATCACGGCGACGACGGCTGTTTTGTAAAGGCTCAAAGGCCTCTTTCAACTGTAAGCTGCCGCCATTTAACTGCAGAGAAATCCGCCCCATTGCCGCCAGCTGACCTACCAGCAGTAAAATCTCGGCATCTGGCCAGCCATAAGGGCGTTTGGCAAAACGATCTATCACATCCGAGACCAGAATACGCTCTGTACCAGTGGCCCGTAGTGCAATGTACTGCTCTACTTCCTGTAGGGCTTTCGGATTGCTTTGACCGCCATCCAGAGACAATCCGAGTTGCGCCATATCATCAACAGTCAAGACGGCGTTCAGTTCACGCCAGGCATCCTGCTGATAGACCTGCAAATAGCTCAGTTTGGTATAAGTGTTTTCCAGCAGATAACGACAAGCCTCATCCAGCTTGGTGGTTGGACTTGAAGATGAAAGTTGTAGATGTTGACCCAAGGCATAACTTTCCGCGTCCAGCAACATTTCTTCGACCCGGGCACGCAGACGTTTTTTACGCTCCTGATTCTCACGGCCACGGTCTGCCAGAATACGGGTGATATCGGATTGGGTACCATCATCATTTAAGCGGATGAATTTATTGGTTTTCAGCCAGGTGCGCAGTTCATTAAAGAACTGTTTATCGTCTGCCAGTTTAAACAGTACCTGCCCTTCGGCCTCGGCGCTCTTACCAATACAGAAAGCTTCTGTGTAGAGGTTATATTCCGTATCCAGTGGAGAAATGATTTCAACTTTCAAATCGCTCTCATACTTGCCATCCAGGCTATGACCATCCAGAAAACGACCAATCTGATAGTCCATCTTGTTGGCTTGATGGCGGTATTTGTTCTGATCCCTCAGTAAATCTTTAAAGATTAGATTAGCTAACTCTTTATTTTCTTCTGAAGCCGCTAAGTCTGTGGCTTTAATTTTACGGGTAATATCGCGTTCTTCATTGGTCAGGAACAGGAACTCATCACCATTCCTAGTAATCAGGCTCTCTTTTTCCAGACGCAGTAGGCTCTCTTCAATCCGCTTGCGCAATGCCAGCTTATCTTCATCAATTTTCTCAATCGACAAAGTCACCAGGTTATCCAGCGTACCTTTGATGATATCGACATAGCGGATCATGAACAGGGTACGCAGCATCTGCACATCAAAACTATCCAGGGTTTTATTCTGCCCTGCCTGGTCGATGGTACGCTTCACTGCTGTATCCAGAAATCCTTCCACTGAAGTATAGAAGCGGTGGAAAGGAACCAGGGCCCCGACTTCATCTGTAGCAATCGCATTCGCGGCCATCTGGAACGCATCCAACATGGACCGTTCACCATAGGCCAGGTGTGCACCGGTCGCACCGACCTTACGGATTTCTTCAAAAACTTTCTGCACCAGCTGGAAATGGTACGGCGCAAAAGGATAGTTATTGATAAAGCTGTCTGGACCCTCATAGTTCTTGAGTGTTGGGCCTGAACGGTCAAAGGTGATCTGGTTTTTTAAGATATCGCCCTTTTGCTCAAACACTGATCTGAGCAGTGCTTCAGCTTCCGGGGTTTTACGTAATAAACGTTTCTGGATGACTTCATCGGTATTGGAACTGGACAGTGATAACCGGGTTTTAAAACGTCCAGCAATCTTGGAGAAGTCATTGGCTTTGGAAGAAGACATCTCACCTAAAACAGCATCGATGTCTGCCTGCGAGGTGACGATAATCCAAGCGCGGCCTTTACAGATCGTACCCAAGTTTTCAGTAATGGTTTGCAGTGTCAGCATCAAGCGGGTATCGCTGCCAATAAACTGCCCCACTTCATCGACCAAGAACAACATGCGTTGCTGGGGTCCTTTGCTGTCCAGGTATTCTTTCACCCACTGACAGAAGTTTTCCACCGAAACACTAAAGGTCTGCTCAGAATCCTCAAACCATTTATGCGCAGCTTCAGCAGATAAGTTGAGGGCTTGGGAAATTGCGGTTTCGACATCATCCTGATAGAACTGATAGCCGTCACGCTCCTCTAGCCAGGACATGCCGCTAGATTCTTCAAAAGCCTGTTTAAAGCGCTCATACACCCCTTTCTGGCTCAGGTGACGTTCCATATGTGCAATATGTGGATGATCGGCACTAAAACCCTGATATTCGTTAAACACGCGTAAAAACACATTCAGAATCGGATTACCATCATCATTGGAGCTGGCTTTACTGTCGATATTAAATAGGATGACATCGGCATGATGACTAACCGCTTTACCAATATCCGCACGGATAAACGCATCCCGGATTTTGCTTTCATCAAAGAATTCTGCAGCACTGCGTTCGTTACCTTCCGCGTCACGTGCCACTTTATTGGCCAGAATATACGACAAGGTTTTCAGGAAATGTGATTTACCTGAACCAAAGAAGCCCGAAATCCATACGCCGACACGGTTGGCAATCGAAGGATCGCTTAGGTCTGTGCCATAAGACTGGAAAAAGTCCCGAAAATGCTTTTCCAGTTCATTGGTGACCACATACTCATCGAGTTCCTGATAAACCGTAGTATTGTCATTCTGGTCTGCTTTTACGACCCCGTTAATCGCACGATCTAATGGCTTATAAAAAAGTTCTTTAATGTTCATCTCAATCAATTCCCCGGAATTCTTATTTCTATTTGCCGTGTTAAGGCACTAATCTGAATGCTCTGTAGTAATTATTGCTTGGAATTTTTCCAAATAAACTCATCGCTTGACCGTCGTAATAACCTGGGTAAAACAGCACCACTGGCTTATGCCCCAGTAACGAATGCAAACTGTTTAATAAGTGATGGGCACGTAACAGTGGCCAAACCGACCCAACCCCAGTCATCAACACAATATCTTGCGCATTGGTGGCATATTTACTCACCAGATACGGCGCGAACTTATCCATATGCAGTGGGCCCTTTAAGGCTTTGAGCAGCGCTTCATCGCCTTTGGCTTTTTGCATTTGAATGGCTTTATCGATGAAGTTACGCTCAGCCAGATAATCCACCACGGCTTGCAGCAGGTTGATATTCACCACCTTCAGCTGACTGTGTTTTTTCTCCAGCATCCCTTCGAGAAAATGCAAATATTCGCGCACTTTCAACTCATCTTCAGGCGCATAATCAAAAATCCAGAAGCCAATTTCATTGCCCAATCCTTGTCCAGTGAGAAACTCAGTGGAAAGAATTCGCTCTGGAATCTGGTTCAGACGCTCATGTATTGTTTGACTCATTGCTGCCCCTCTACAACTACCGCGTCCATAGCGACACTTCCATAGATCTTTTAATGCGTTGTTTATAATGTTCTTCCAACAGGCTACGCAGCTCTGCTCTGACGATCACGCGCTGCAACTCCAGCTTACGGGTACTTTTTAAGTAACCGGCTTCTGCCAGCATGCGAAACACCACCTGCCCCATTTTTTTCTTGCTGGACTCTTTCCAATCAAAGATATCCGGATCACGTTGTGAGCGTTCATCCAAAAAATCTGACCAGATATAACTGTCCAGGTATTGAGCCTGAGAGATATAGGCCTCTCTCATCACCGTTTCCATAAACTCAAGCAGCAACAGGTTGCGTTCCAATGCGCCACAAAAAGCCACCTGGGTCGCCAGCTCATCATCCCCATCACGTAGTGCTTTCCAGAAATCAGGCTCCAAGCGCTCCAGACGCTTACGAATAGCGGTGGCATTGCGTTGCGCCGAAGCCGCAGTTCTTTTTTGCAGAATATTGTCAATCTGAATGGCCTGATGCCATTGTTCTGGAGTCGCCTCTCGTAATAACAGATCCGCGATCAGCCGGCTTTCACGTACCATCAGTGAGCCACCAATTAGGTCACTGTCATAATGAAATTGTTCTAACATAGCCAATCTCCTATGAAGCTTGATCAAACAGGTAAGATGACAGCTTTTCGATATCTGAGCGTTGTAGTACCAAGGGATATTTCAAGGCATCATCCGCCTCAGCCAGCGTGATCGCGGCCTGATATCGCTGCAAAGTATAGTGAGCCAAGGCTTTTTTCACCGGAATCTGTAATCTGCCATCAGGCATGCCGAAGTCTTTTTCGACCAGCGCTTTTTGAGCTGCATTCAATTTTGGATTCGGGATCAGCGTCAGTACAATTTCTTCATGCCATTGCTGATCCTGAGCAGGGTCTACTGACTCAATCGCCATCACAACAGGTGTGCGATCAATTCTGGAGAGTAAAAAGTCCTTAAACTGCTTGCTCTGATGGCAATAGGCACGGACATGCCAGCGAAAACCGGTATACACCAGGGTGTGTGGGGAAATGATGCGTTCATGCCACTGCGGATTCTGCATCGAGGCATAAATCATTTTTAAAGTACTTTGGTTGCGGCAGGCACGCAAAACTTCCCGAATCACTTCAGGACGTACACTGCGATCAGGTAATTGAACTGCTGTAAGATTCGGTTCTGGCATCGCAATAAGGGCATGCGATTCACTGACCAAGCCCGAGAGCATATTGAGATATTCATTGATATGCGCTGTAGTCAGTACAGGCTGGAAGCTGGCCTTAGGCACATAACCCTTGACGGAGGGGTCATGAATCAAGGCATCGGGGTTATACAGCGTATTGTAACGCTTGATATCCGCAGAAGCCTGCTGTCGACTGAGCCCAAACCAGCTCATCAAACGATTGGTAACCAAACGACCTTCCCAGTAAGCAAGCAACTCGATGGCTCGCATTCGAAGAAGCACTTCATGCTTATCTGTCGTCATATACCAATCAGTCAATAAATAGCAGCTTTAAGATTACCCTACAGCAAATATACAGTAAATATTTTTGACGGTATTTAAAGGTAGTATTGCAATCATCAGATAAAAAATATACTAGTATCCTGATGATAGCCGTCAAAGTACGATCTCTAGCAGATCATGGATCCTGGTATAGCGCGTGAATTGAGCTAAGTTTTAGAATGAGAGAAATATGGGTTTTAGATTTCGTAAAAGTATTAAATTATTCCCGGGTTTTAAAATTAATCTGACCCATAAAGGCATCAGCAGTGCCAGCATTGGCAAACCTGGTGCTTCTCTAAATATTGGGAAAAAAGGTACGCGAACCAGTGTCGGCATTCCAGGTACGGGACTATCTTACTCTAAACACCAACCTTACTCTAAAAAGACCCGTGTTCCACAACCGACATCGCTAGAACACACGGAATATAATCCTCAGAATTTAGAACAACCGAAGGCAAAGATATGGCCTTGGATTATTTTTGGAATATTGTGTTTTATGGTGGGTGCCGTCATTTTTTAGCAAGAACCGCATTGTATTTTAATCAAAAAAAAATGCCCAGATGGATGAATGGGCAAACTAAGGAATTAATATCCTTCAGAAACTCCAGCGCAATTCTCGCTACTTTCAGTAAGCGACTCTGGCTCAATCATGATAGTCTGACTCAATCGAGTCGAGGTAAATCGATCCATCACAATTGGAGCAGAAATTATGCTTGATCACACTCTTGGTTAATGCTGAAAAGTCTTTGAGTTTTAATTAATAAATAATAGTATCCATGTCTACCCTCAACTTTACTTATTTTCAGATAGCAACCAATCGAGAGCACTCATTTTTACAATACCATTATAATTCGCTTCAGTCCCTATCGTGTCTAATGTAAGCAAATACTTGGGATACGAATCAGAAATTTTCTGTAATGGACGTAACTCTCGGCTGAGTGTCTCCTCATTGAGCGTTTCTAATGCCACCTGATAATAAGTTAAATTCTGTAAAGTATCGACAGCAACAAAATCAATTTCATATTCATCAACCCGCCCTACATAGACCGTATAACCTCGTCTGACAAGCTCAAGATAAATCACATTTTCTAAGATATGACCTTGATCAGCATTAGCATCAGGCAACATAATCCGGCGCAATCCGACATCAACTAAATAGTATTTTTCAGAGGATTGTAATAACTCACGCCCGCGTACTTTAAATTGTGCGGCACTATAAAATAACAAACTGTCCTGTAAGCCCTGAATATAGCGTTTTACTGTTTCAAATGAAATTTTAACCCCACTTGAAACAAAGGTATTTTTAATTTTATTGATGGAAATAGCTGAGCCTGTCACGCTTGCCAAATATCTTGTGACACGCTCGAGAGAGTTAATATCGGCAGTATTCAAACGTGGAATAACATCTTTAAACATTACACTGGCATAGACCGCTTGCAAGTAATCATAAGTTTCCTGCTGGCTAGTCATGGCAAGCGTATAAGGGAAACTACTGCGCGTATACATGGCATACAAATCACGATTTGATAATTGTTGGATGATCGGATTATTTTCAATATGCCACTGTTTAAATTCTTGGAATGAAAGGGGTAAAACATGTTGCTCTATATAGCGTCCTGTAAGTAAAGTCGCAAGTTCTCCACTTAGAAAGAATGCATTTGAGCCTGTAATATATAAATCGATATAATCCCGAACATATAAAGAGTCGACTACTTTCTCAAAATTTGTAACATGTTGAATTTCATCTAAAAAAACATAGTTTTTTTTACTTTTATCAACTTTGGATAATACATAATCATGTAGTTTACGGTAATCGGTGAGTTCTTCAAATTCCATAAATTCGAAGTTGATGGCAATGATGTTTTCGGCTTGTACGCCCTGTGCTTTTAGGTCTTGTTGAAACATCGCCAATAAGGTGGATTTTCCAGAGCGACGCACACCTGAAAGTACTTTAATGACATCACGGTCTTGCCATGTATTCAGAAATTTTAAGTAGCCATCACGTCGAATATTAGCGCTTCTCATTATTTACACTTAGAATCTAAAGTTTTAATAAATTCTATCAAATTTTAGAATGTATATGTAAATATATTTAGTTTTAAGAAAAGTTTAAAGGTTAAGTGAAACATTCAAAGCTGCTGTAGAAGCATGTAAACATGCAGATCTGATCAAAATCCAAATTCTGTCTTTTTGATTATTTTCCATGTCATGTTATTTCATTTATGCTACGAGTTAACTGCTATATAAATTAAGTGAAAAGTAAATGGAACTAAGTTGTTAACTAGAGTGGAACTCATTTTTGTTGTGCTGATGGTCTCAGCCTTAATCCTAATTGCTTATGAAATGCTAAAAGGTTTATTTTAGAGCATCTATACAATTTTTGATCAAAAAAAGCCCACAGAGGGAATCTATGGGCGAAACTAAGGACCTTGACGGTCATTCAGAAACTACAGCTAGTTTCTGGTTGTGATTCTGGACTGAATTAAAAATAACCATATTGGCTGAATGTATCAAAAGTTAAATCATGTGATTAATCATTGATACTTCTGCAAAAATGAGCTCATCGCTCTGTTGATTAATACAGTAATTCACCAAACAAAGCCGCTCTAATCTCTTCCAGGCTCAGATCTGATTTCATCCTATTACAGATGGGATGAACCAGCAGACCATTCTCTAGAACACCTTGCCCACCTACGGCTTTGGCAATCCGATGATCCGATTCAGTAGAATCAAGATAGATCAATCCATCACAAATGAGGCAAAAGTTATGATTACCCACCAGAAAATTGTGCTTAAGCAGACTCTTGGTTAATGCCGAAAAGGCCTTGGGCTTTGACCGAGAAATTGGACTAATCGACTCCACATATCCCACTCTATTGTAAACAAGACATTTTTATCTTTTATATTCAATGGCTTATTTTCCTGCTAATTGGTAATACCATGAAAAATACCATGCTCAGAAAAGGCTTAACAATATTTTGAAAAATTGCCTACTGAGCGCTGCCGCACAGCTCCATAGGCCGCTTTCCTGGCTTTGCTTCCAGATGTATGCTATTCTGCTCCTGCAGCTAATGGATCACCGCAAACAGGTTACTCGCCTGGGGATTCCCTTTCGACCCGAGCATCCGTATGAGACTCATGCTCGATTATTATTATTATAGAAGCCCCCATGAATAAATCGCTCATCATTTTCGGCATCGTCAACATAACCTCGGACAGTTTCTCCGATGGAGGCCGGTATCTGGCGCCAGACGCAGCCATTGCGCAGGCGCGTAAGCTGATGGCCGAGGGGGCAGATGTGATCGACCTCGGTCCGGCATCCAGCAATCCCGACGCCGCGCCTGTTTCGTCCGACACAGAAATCGCGCGTATCGCGCCGGTGCTGGACGCGCTCAAGGCAGATGGCATTCCCGTCTCGCTCGACAGTTATCAACCCGCGACGCAAGCCTATGCCTTGTCGCGTGGTGTGGCCTATCTCAATGATATTCGCGGTTTTCCAGACGCTGCGTTCTATCCGCAATTGGCGAAATCATCTGCCAAACTCGTCGTTATGCATTCGGTGCAAGACGGGCAGGCAGATCGGCGCGAGGCACCCG
This sequence comes from Acinetobacter sp. YH12128, assembly GCF_013418655.1. NCBI lineage: Bacteria > Pseudomonadati > Pseudomonadota > Gammaproteobacteria > Moraxellales > Moraxellaceae > Acinetobacter > Acinetobacter sp. YH12128. Next base: position 26,970 of record NZ_VPBO01000032.1, read on the forward strand.
CTGGCGACATCATGGATCACATTGCGGCGTTCTTTGACGCGCGCATCGCGGCGCTGACGGGTGCCGGTATCAAACGCAACCGCCTTGTCCTTGATCCCGGCATGGGGTTTTTTCTGGGGGCTGCTCCCGAAACCTCGCTCTCGGTGCTGGCGCGGTTCGATGAATTGCGGCTGCGCTTCGATTTGCCGGTGCTTCTGTCTGTTTCGCGCAAATCCTTTCTGCGCGCGCTCACAGGCCGTGGTCCGGGGGATGTCGGGGCCGCGACACTCGCTGCAGAGCTTGCCGCCGCCGCAGGTGGAGCTGACTTCATCCGCACACACGAGCCGCGCCCCTTGCGCGACGGGCTGGCGGTATTGGCGGCGCTGAAAGAAACCGCAAGAATTCGTTAACTGCACATTCGGGATATTTCTCTATATTCGCGGTTCAGCAGGCATGTCCCCTTTGAGGGCGACCCGACGACAGGATAATCGACCTTATGGTGCGCAAATATTTCGGCACAGACGGTATTCGTGGCAAAGCCAACGAAGGCGCGATGACGGCGGAAACCGCCTTGCGCGTCGGCATGGCGGCTGGCCGTGTCTTTCGTCGCGGTGACCACCGCCATCGTGTCGTGATCGGCAAGGATACGCGCCTGTCGGGCTATATGCTTGAACCCGCGCTCACAGCCGGTTTCACCTCGATGGGCATGGACGTATTCCTTTTTGGCCCGCTGCCGACAACGTAATAGGAAGAATAAACGCCCTTTTCACCCAAGTCCAAATTAATTTGCCGATTCCATAATCAGGGTGTATTACAATTCCATAGAGTTTTTCAATCCAGGTGGTTTAGCTGATAACTTAACGATTGATCAGCTTCTTCGTGAAGATTACTCGCCATGGGCGCGCAATAAAAGGATATCTGCCACGTTCAAAGAAGCGCATTTTATTGAAAAATATGGGTCAGGCATCAAACGAATCCAAGAAGGCTTCGCATCCTATGGTCTGCGTCCCCCTGTCTTTGAAAATTTCCAGCACGGTTTTCGAGTTATTGTCTCATCAAAGCTACTTTTCGAATCTAATGAGGGAGTAAGTGAGGGAGTAAATCTACTATTTAATCAGATAAGAACTAATCCAGGAAAGCGTGCACCATTTTTAGTAAACGAGCTATTAGTTCCTGTCAAGATAGTAGAGCGGTGGCTCAAAATCTTAAGAGATGATCATAAAATCGAGTTTCGAGGAGCTCCTAAAAGTGGAGGATACTGGCTAAAATAGAAATCAATGATACTCTTAAGTGGCACCAATCGAACTCCTATTTTAGCATTTAAAAAAGTATCCTCACATCATTTTATTGAACAATACCTAAGGCTGCTCTGGCGGCATTGATATGATTATCGTCGTTGCACTCTACCGCAAAAGCGCCATATGCTAATGGAGCTGCAGCAGCCCTCTCTATAGATTGTTCGTAGAGCCTATCCCATATCGTTCCGCCTTGTTTAGCATACTCCGTTATCAAACTCTTCAGGCTATCCTCTCCAAAAACCGATACGTGACCAGAAAAGTCCAGTGCAGGATCACCCATATGCGCAGTAGACCAATCTATGATACCAGAGGTCTTACCTTCCTTCGAGGTTAAGACATGCCCTGCATAGAGATCGCCATGGATGAAACAAGTGAATTCAGGCCACAAAGGGTCATTGTCCAACCATCTACGGTATCTGTTTTCCAACGGCTCGCTGATACCTATCTCAGATTTCACCAAGTGGATACGGTCAGCTATTTCGGTCCTCAATTCACTTGGAGTCATTATTTTCAAGTTGCTCTTTCTCACATCGTCAGCTGTAATACGATGTAATTCGGCCAATGATTTTGCCAGAGACTCCACATAAGCTATGCTATCGCGATCTATGTTCCAAGAAACCTCATGTGTTATCGCATCGAATGTCAGAGCAGGCGCATCCTCCAGTAAAGGGTAGGCTATTAGGCGCTCCGATACAATTTTCCAATCAGGGACATTGATCGACAGGTTTCTTTTGGCTAAATCCAATATTCTACTTTCATTTTCGATTTGTTCAAGCATATCGCTTCTTCGAGGTATACGGAGTACCCAGTTCTCACCGTTTACTTCCTTTACAAAGGCAACTCTAAAGTCGATGCCCATCTCATTGACGCTCATCTCTTCCGAAATTCTCAGCCCATGCTCTAGGGCTAATGTTTGCATATCTTCGATTGTCATTTCTATACTGTTTTCTTTTATTAAATTGGTACCAGTTCCCCCGACAGGACATTCTGAATGTCATATACAGGTGTAACACTTTACCCATATTCTTTTCGTATGGATAACACTTCCCATCAGGGAACAAAAATCTGATACATGAATTAATTGTGAGACAGTAGACCTACTGTCGCATTGAAGCCATCTCGGCGACTATTTGATTAGGAAAACCAAGGCTTTGCCATCATAGCCTTATCATAGAAGTATAACATAGTTGTAAAGATAGAAAATTATTTTTTATTCATCCATGATGTTATTATTTTATAATAACATCATCTAAACATGTCCTGTCGCTCTTTTGTGCTGTGATATTTCATACCTATTAACTGCTTTCGTTTGAATTATACGACGTTCTACTCACAATAGGGCAAGGGTTACTCATTCCGTAGGATGCGGTTCACGTATAGGAAGAATAAACGCCCTTTTCACCCAAGTCCAACAGCTTTGGACCGCAGTTGACTCTTTCGACACCCCTGCGATGCAACCCAATCCGGCTGACGGGGAGCCAGCAACGCTGAAAATTTACCCTCCTCTTTCCCACTAGCGGCTCCTTTTCCGACAACCAGCACGGCGGATCCCTGCCGCGGCGCTGTGAACGCAGCATTTTGATTGGTATCGTTGGCCTTCAGGCTCGTCAGTCAAACAGACCCAGGAGCAGCTCAGCCGGTGGCGCCCGGCTTTCGGGTAACGCCCTGGTCCCGCTGGTTTCGGCTTTGTGCTTCAGGTGATCAAGGATCTGCTTGATCACTATAGGGTCTTCAATGCAGGCGATGACTTTCATGGCGCCGCCGCAGCCGCTGCAGGTCTCGATGTCGATATTGAAAACACGCTTGAGCCGTTGCGCCCATGTCATCGACGCTCGCCGTTGTGCTGGTGTTGCCGGTTCATCAGCCACCCTGACCTTGTTGCCCCTGCCCCGTTTTGCCGGCGTGACCAACGCCCGGTGCCGACTGTTGGGTGCGAACACCCCGTGGAAGCGGGTTAGGTTGACTCTGGGCTTCGGTACCAGGGCGGCCAGCCTTGCAATGAAATCCAATGGTTCGAAAATGACGTGCGTGGTGCCGTCCCGGTACGGCGTCTTGAGCTGGTAGCGCACGTTGCCGCCTCGTGTTAACGACAGCCGCTTCTCGGATACCGCCGGGCGGCTGATGTACCGGCACAGCCGTTCGAGCTTCTTGCGTTCATCGGCCCTGGCCGCCACGCCGGCGTGCAGGCTGGACCCGGCTACCTTGCCAATCCCGTCACCGAACGGATCACCACTGGTCGGCAGAGTTTGCAAAGTGAACACCTTTCGCCCCGCCTGTGAACCGACAGCGATACGGTAAGTGATCGAGTGCCCCAGCAGGGGTGTCATCGGGTCGTCATCCACCGCATCCGAGGCCAGATAGCTGTTTTCGACATCCCGTTCCAGCAGGCCTTGCCGTTCCAGATAGCGACCCACCCGGTGGGCGATGGTGTGCGTCAGCTGGGTGAGCTCTGGGCTGGTCGGCGCCTTGACCCAGCGGAAACGCGCTGAGCCGTGGGATTGCTCGACATACACACCGTCGAGAAACAGCATGTGGAAGTGAACATTCAGATTGAGCGCCGATCCAGAACGCTGGATCAGGGTGACCGCGCCCGTCTTGGCCACTTGGTGGGTATGGCCCGCTTTCTTGACCAGGTGCGTGGCAATGACGCGGTAAACGATGCCCAGCACCCACCCCATGATCTCGGGCCGGCTGGCAAACAGGAAACGCAGCTGAAACGGGAAGCTCAACACCCACTGACGCATGGGTTGTTCAGGCAGTACTTCATCAACCAGCAAGGCGGCACTTTCGGCCATCCGCCGCGCCCCACAGCTCGGGCAGAAACCGCGACGCTTACAGCTGAAAGCGACCAGGTGCTCGGCGTGGCAAGACTCGCA